>NZ_CEYOSI010000205.1:0-6173 GCF_982879505.1 Candidatus Desulfolinea nitratireducens | reverse complement strand
CAAAAGGGGACATTTTAACTTGTCGGAAATAGGACATTACTACTTATCGCTAACATTAGTCTTTACGCACACCTTGTCGCGTGATATAATCTGCCCTTGCGTTAGGCAAGATAGATGCAATTATAAAATACAGTTTGAAGGAAAAGAACATGAGCGATATATTGAAATCACTTGAAGCACCAGTCAATGAAAACATCCCGGAGTTGCGATCTGGTGATATAGTCAGCGTCCACGCCCTTGTCAAGGAAGGCGACCGTGAGCGTATCCAGGAATTTAAAGGAACAGTAATTAGAATCAGAAATAGCGGCAACAATGCCAACTTTACTGTTCGGCGTACAGCCAGCAATGGGATTGGCGTAGAACGTACATTTCTAACCCGCTCTCCCCGCGTACAAAAAGTTGTCGTTGAGAGACACTCCAAAGTACGTCGTGCAAACCTTTACTTTCTGCGTGACCGCACAGGTAAAAGTGCGCGCCTTAAACAGAAATTCAACTAACCCCCTCGCAATATCTCAAAAGGGTACAGCTCAATACTGCTGTGCCCTTTTTCTTTTCTAGGATGTAAGATGTCTTTACCATTAATAGGCATTACTGCCGGTCACTCAAAAAACCCCCATGGGCTGCCCATAATCCACCTTCTGCGAACCTATGTAGATTCGACCATAGCTGCCGGGGGTGTTCCCGTCATCATTCCCTCGGAACTATCAGAGGAGGGCTGGAGACTCCTCTATACCAAACTAGATGGCGTAATCTTTTCTGGTGGTGCGGATATTGACCCTCAGCTTTTTGGCGGAGTACCTCACCCTGCCATCTATGGCATTGATAGCGAGCGAGATGCACTTGAAATCCCTCTTATCCACCATATGGCTGATGACAATAAGCCTTTTTTGGCAATTTGTCGTGGTTTCCAGGTATTAAATGTCGCCCTGGGAGGGACATTATATACACATGTCAGCGATCAAATTCCCAACAGCGCCCAACATGATACACCAAATGACCAACCCCGCGACAGCCATGCTCACGATATTCAAATAATGGAAGATAGTCGTTTAGCTGAAATTCTTAAAAAACCCATCTTGAGCGTAAACAGCTGGCATCATCAAGGCGTCAAGGAAGTTTCGCCACGCCTTAAAGTAACCGCACATTCCCCAGATGGATTGGTTGAAGGAATGGAATTGGAAGATCATCCATTTGGGATAGCTGTTCAATGGCATCCGGAATGGATGCCGGAAGACGCCTCCATGAAAAACCTCTTCAAAGCCTTTGTAGACGCTGCGAAAAAAAACAGCTAGATCTTATAATCCCCTTTTTGAAAGAAAGCGGAATTCTTCATTTCCAAGCGTTATAATCTCTTCCATGCAACTCCCATCTTTAACAGCCCCATTGGGCATCTTCGACTCCGGCGTTGGCGGTCTCTCTGTTTTGCGTGCCATCCGTGCGCAAATGCCGCACGAAAACCTGCTCTACTTTGCCGATCAGGGACACGTCCCGTATGGGTCACGCAGTCTTGAGGAGGTCCGTCATTTCTCTGAGGCGATCACCCATTTTTTACTGGGGCAGGGAGCAAAACTGATCGTGGTGGCCTGCAACACCGCTTCTGCCGCAGCGCTGCATTATCTGCGGAAAACTTTCCCCGATATTCCGTTCATAGGAATGGAACCAGCTATAAAACCTGCTGCAGAGCACACCAATTCGGGCGTGGTTGGCGTTCTGGCAACCCCGGCCACTTTCCAGGGGAAATTATATGCTTCGGTTGTGGAGCGCTTTGCAAAGGATGTGGACGTCCTGCAAGACACGTGCCAGGGACTGGTGGAAGAAATTGAGCGCGGCGCATTGGAGGCAGATTCTACGCGAAAAATTTTAGTTGCCGCGCTCCGTCCCATGCTCGACAAAGGGCTGGATACCGTTGTTTTAGGCTGTACCCATTACCCCTTTGTGATTCCGTTAATCGAAGAGATCGTCGGTGAGAGCGTTCGGGTTATTGACCCAGCTCCGGCGGTGGCCCGGCAAGTTGAACGTCGGCTTGATGCGCTTAATCTCCGTCAACGGGAAGAAATACAAGGGGAGGTCCAAATATTTACCTCAGGGGAAAAAGCAGCTCTCGAGTCTATCATCCCCAAACTTAGAGAGAAGATTTATCTCATTCAGGAAGTAAAATGGGAATCAGGAAAACCGGAAATAAAAGGGGTGTCTTAAATCGTGCCTTTTTCACTTCAAAATAAATTGTGATAGTTCGCATAATACAAATCCGGAATCTTATATATCTGCACTCCGAATTGAAATATCCTCTAAATTAAAATTGCTCTCTTTTAAAGCCTCGAAGGTCAGAAAAGTTTCATCCAATTCACGCCCATCACAAAGTCGTCTAAGGATGCCCAAATAACCCACTTTAACGGCAGCCCTCCAGTTCAGATGAAGCTCGCGGGCAACTTTTTGGATACTCGCCACATCAGGGCCTTCAATTTCAAGAAAGGTTCCAAAAGGTAATTTATCCATCATAAAAAGAAGATCACCAAGTTTGTATTCGGTTCTAATTTTTTCATAGACAGCGACTACTTCATAGCCCAATGCCTCAAGAAATTTTCGAGCAGATTCAAAATCCCCAACCGTAAATTCAATCTCTTCACGGCTGAGTACACCATCCAGATTTTTGGACTTTCCCTTAAAGGTCAGGTGCGATTTTGAATCACGTCGGAGACGTAAAACAGAACTTTTCCTGTATATATCACCGGCTTGTGTGTCAAAGCGGAGGTTGTACTCATGAATTGCTGGAGATACCAATTCTGCGCCGATATCCTTTAAACGTTTTGCCAGCCCGTCCACATCGGCAATATGAAATTTAACCTCAGTTTCTGTTGTTGGTTTCATTCTTTATAATAAATCAGTGGATGCTTTCCACAAAGCACTCAGCAAGGGATGAACCACCGAGTGTGACAAGAATTATTCTACACTCAAAAGTTTTTGGCGTTGCTCAACGCTATCGCCCGCTTTAATCTGAATTCGACCGATCACTCCATCGCGCGGAGATTTGAGTTCATTCTGCATCTTCATTGATTCGAGGATAAGTAATACATCTCCTTGTTTTACCTCCTGCTTTTCTTCAACGACAACGCTTACAACAAGCCCAGGCATCGGGGCCTTGAGGTGATATGGCCCAGATTGAACGACTAAGCCGCCTGAGGCTGCCCTGAGACGGCGCTCACGTTCATCTTCCACCCGGCTGTGATAAAGCTTTCCCTTTACCAAAATTTCAAGATCTTCGCCTCCCTCATAAACATAGGCCTCATAAGATTTGCCATCTACGATCAGGGAAAAAACCGGTTGCGATTCAACCGATTCAAAATCCACTTTAACAATTTTGCCATCCAGGGAAATATGGCGATCATCAATGATCTCAACTAGAAATTCTTTACCATCTATCGTGGTTATATACTTCATAATATAGTCTCGTGATATTGTATTCTGTGGGCTTTTTGCCCTGTTCCCTAACTACTTGGTCAGCCTCTCCCAGCGAGAAACCCATTTCCAGTTGCTCGTATCGCGCTCATTGCGTCGCACAACATGGGCAGCTCGCTCAGTTTGTTCGTGCTTGACAAGCGTGGCAATTATGGCGGCAACATCCGGATGAGTTACTTTATCCTCCGATATACTTTCCATTGAAAATTCTTCCTCTACAAAACGCGTATCGTATTGCCCGGCCATAAAGCGATGCGAATCCATCATGGTTTGATGGAAAGGTATATTGGTCCGAACGCCAACAATTTTATACTCTTCCAGTGCACGCCGCATCCGCAATATGGCCTGGGCACGGGTTTCTCCCCAGACAATCAATTTTGAGATCATTGGATCATAATACGGAGTTATTTCAAAGCCAGGATAAACACCCGTGTCTACACGAATACCCGGGCCAGTCGGCAAGACACTATGAGTAATGCGTCCGGTCGAGGGCATAAAATTATTATGCGGGTCTTCGGCGTTAATGCGACATTCAATCGCGGCACCGTTAATCTGGACATCGTCCTGTGTGAAGGAGAGCTTCCGTCCACGAGCAATCCGAATCTGCTCTTTAACGATATCCACGCCGGTCACCAACTCGGTGATCGGGTGCTCCACCTGCAAACGGGTATTCATTTCAAGAAAGTAAAAATTTTTATCCTTGTCGACCAAAAACTCAATTGTGCCCGCGCTTTCGTACTCTACCGCTTTTGCTGCTTTAACAGCCACTGCACCCATCCGCTGACGTAAACCTTCATCTATAAATGGGGACGGAGATTCTTCGAGCAATTTTTGATGACGTCGCTGAAGTGAACATTCACGCTCATTCAGGTGGACGACGTTTCCGTGCTTGTCGGCCAAAATCTGAATTTCGATATGCCTCGCTCCGAGAATCAATTTCTCCAAATAAACATTATCCTCCCCAAAGGCAGATTTGGCCTCACGCCGTGCTGACTTGAGCAATAACGGCATCTCATCCAAATTTGTTACCTCTCTCATCCCCTTACCGCCGCCTCCAGCAGTTGCTTTGATCAATAACGGGAAGCCGATCTGGGGTGCAAGCTTGAGCAACTCATCATCACTCAAATTGCCAGTTCCCTCTGTGCCAGGAACCACAGGGACACCCGCATTCGTCACGGTCTCGCGGGCAACCAGTTTATCTCCCATGGCAACAATTGCGGAGGGTTTCGGACCGATGAACTCCAGTCCGGCATCCTCAACAGCCTGGGCAAAATCAGATCGTTCTGCAAGAAATCCATACCCTGGATGAATTGCACCTGCCCCGCTCTCCAACGCGATCTGGATAATTTTTTCACCCCTTAAATAAGATTCGCTGGATGGCGCAGGACCTAGCAAATAGGCTTCGGTCGCATAACGGACATGCATTGCCTGGCGGTCAGCTTCAGAATAGACCGCCACCGTTTGTATTCCCAACTCGCGACAGGCCCGTAAAATACGGACGGAGATTTCGCCACGATTGGCGATCAAAACTTTAGTCAACATAAATTTCTCCTCCCCTACAGCGGGATATTCCCATGCTTTTTGGGCGGATTTGAATCACGCTTATTGCTCAACATCTCCAGCGCGTTGATCAATCGTGGACGAGTATCGCGAGGCTCAATAACGTCATCGATAAAACCTCGTCCAGCTGCAACGTATGGGTTGGCAAATTTCTCGCGATATTCCTCGACCAACTCTGCCTTGCGCACTACGGGATTTTCCGCTTCAGCTAATTCTTTCCGGAAGATTATATTCACCGCGCCTTCAGGACCCATTACTGCGATCTCAGCGGATGGCCAGGCAAGGTTCAAATCACCACGAATATGCTTGGAAGACATCACATCGTATGCGCCCCCATAGGCCTTGCGCGTGACCACCGTCAACTTGGGCACAGTCGCTTCGCAATAGGCGAAAAGTAGTTTCGCTCCAGATCGAATGATCCCTCCATGCTCTTGCACGGTACCCGGCAAAAATCCGGGTACGTCTACGAAGGTAATGATCGGAATATTGAATGAGTCGCAGAAGCGAATAAATCTGCCAGCTTTCTCAGATGATTCGATATCCAAAACACCTGCCAAAACAGCAGGTTGGTTCGCTACAATTCCTACCGAGTGCCCGCCCAATCGAGCAAATCCAACCACAATATTCATTGCATAACTCGGGTGAATTTCAAAGAATTCCCCATTATCCATTACCCGCGTAATAACCTCTTTAATATCGTAGGGTTTGCCAGGATCATCGGGGATGAGTGTATCAAGCTCCTCATCGCGGCGCAGGGGGTCATCGCCCGTATCAACAAAGAGCGGGTCTTCCATATTATTCTGTGGCAGATAACCCAGGAGCTTGCGGACAAGAAAGAGAGTATCCGCTTCGCTGTCAGCAGCAACATGACAGATCCCAGATATCTCCGAGTGGACGCTTGCTCCACCCAAATCTTCAAAGGAGACTATTTCGTTGGTAACCGCTTTAACAACATCCGGACCCGTAACAAACATGTAGGAAGAGTCACGCACCATGAAAATAAAATCAGTCAATGCCGGGGAGTAAACTGCGCCACCCGCACAAGGCCCCAAGATCGCAGAAAGCTGCGGGATGACGCCACTGGCCAGGGTGTTGCGCAAGAAAATATCAGCATACCCACCAAGAGAGACAACACCCTCCTGGATGCGTGCGCCACC
>NZ_CEYOSI010000204.1:0-6203 GCF_982879505.1 Candidatus Desulfolinea nitratireducens | reverse complement strand
TTTCATTACGACAATTTGTGCATCTATTGCAAAGTTAGTTATGGACTGCCTTTCAGTAACCTATGCAAGAATTTCTCTTTTGCGTTTTTTCTAAGGCTGAAACCCCAAACTGCCGTATAAAAACCACAGACGAATAAGGAGAAGGAAAATGCTCAAAAAAACAGCAATTTATGCCCGAGTATCAACGAATGATCAAGCGGATAACGGCTATAGTCTCCCTAGTCAACTAGATTCCTGTAGAGCTTATGCTGAGCGTCTAGATTATGTTGTTGTAGGGGAATTTCATGATGATGAGAGCGGTGCTATGCCAGTCGCGCAACGCCCTCAAGGGCAACTATTGACGGAGATGATCAAAACAAGAAAAGTAGATGCGATTATTGTTCATCAGGTGGATCGCCTGTCTCGTGATATTGTTGATTTACTGACAACCATACGAAACTGGTTACGGACTGGTGTGGAAGTCTATGCTCTGGATGTGGGGAAGATTGAGAGTGAACTGGATATTGTCTTGGTCATCAAAGGCTGGCAGGGGAGTGATGAGCGTCAGAAAATAAGAGAAAGATCTATGCGAGGAAAACGTGCAAAGGCCCGTACCGGACGAGTAGTTGGTACGCGTCCGCCTTATGGATATGATCATATTCGAGATGAGAATGGGAAAGTGGTCAACTTCACAATTATTGAAGAGCAGGCAAAGGTTGTACGTCTTATCTTCCAGTGGTATCTGGAAGGTGATGACAGTGGGAAGCGTTTATCTGCAAATCAGGTTTCAAAACGCTTGTCTGAAATGGGCTTTCCAACACCTGGGGAACTCAAAGGCTATCGCCGTAAACATAAGGGGGGGATGTGGAGAGCAGGAACCGTTCTTTCTATTATCGCTTCAGAAACCTATGCCGGAATATGGCGTTTTGGTATGCGGATTGGTCCTACCCGTCACACACGGCCTAAAGAAGAGTGGATAGAGGTTGAAGTCCCGGCAGTTATTGATAAAAAGACTTGGGATGCTGCACAAGAACAAAGGGAGATGAATAAGAAATTCTCAAGACGAAACGCAAAGCATGATTATCTTTTAAGCGGAATGATGCGCTGCTCTTGTGGACATTCTTTATCTGGGGAATATTTTAGCAATCACCAATACTATACATGTACATGGCGCAATAATCATCATTCTAATCTGGAAGAAAGGACATGCTGGCAGCGTTCTGTTCGTGCTGAGGCGATTGAGCCTGATGTCTGGGACAGCATTGTGAGCTTGTTCTCTGATCAGAAAAACCTTGAGAAACACCTTCGTATTGCACAACAAGAGGAGCAAGCTGCGCTAGATCCTAAAAAGGAAGAGTTGGGGGCTGTTATTGCTATGATTGAAGAAACGGAGCGAGAAGCGGTTGAGATTGGGCGAGCATTGCGTCATGCTGCTGGTATTGTTGCAAATAAACTGAAACAGAATATGGAAGAAGTCGATAAGCGTTATGAAGCGTTGATAGAAAGGCAAGAGTTTCTAGAAGAGGATCTGGATAAAACAAATTTGACAGATGATGCTGTGCAAGATTTACTGAAATTTGCGGATGATGTTTTTCTTGGAATCGAAAACGCCGACTTTGATACAAAGCGGCGCACGATGGCAATGTTGAAAATTGATGTTATAGTGAAAGATAAGAGGTTTTATGTGGAAAGTGTAGCAGGTCAGTGGGAAGGAAGTATTCGAAAACTTCCACGTTCTAGAGGAATCAGTAAAGCAGAAGAGGGAGATGATTCCGACTTGCGTTTACAAGAACAAATCCCTCCTGAATGGTGCTTTCATGCAAGGCCTCGTTTACCTGTGGGGTAATATTTATGAAGGCACGGCGTGTGGGGGTTTGAAACCAGAGTTCTTTACGATAAGATTTCATAATGACCTCATTTTTAGACTATATGCTTTCTAAGCATTTTACCGCTAAATTGGCAAAATGCGACTGCGGGATAATGATGGGAGTGGCTATGACAGTGAGTGAATTATCAGATAATAGCAACCTGGTGAAAGGTCAAGGTAACAAAAATATTACTGAGAATTAGCCAAACCATCTATTCATTTTAGGACTTACGAATTTTTATAATCCTGGTCCCAATGCTCTGCGTTGGGGTATTGTAGACAAGCTACAACGCAGCGAGAAAAAAGATATTTTGCGTAAGTCCTGCATTTATTAAACGGTCAGGCAATTATTGTTAAGGTATGATTGACAAATCTATCGAATTGAATAAGATCGCCGGATAATCAGTCTGAAATCAATATATCCTGCCCTCAGGAAGACGCAAATCATTGAGGTCGACGATCTAAAACTGTTTATTTATTCCGGAATGCCATAATTAGTAAAAGTTTCAGCGATGCATCTGGACTAAACAGGAGACATATATTGGGTACAAATAACGGTATACCGCCCCGAATTCACGTCATGGCCAAACCCAGCGGCGCCACCTGTAACCTGGGATGTTCTTATTGTTTTTTTCTGGATAAAGAGTTGCTCTATCCTGACAGCAGGTTTCGAATGGGTGATGTGGATCTGGAAACATATATCCGCCAATTGATCGAATTGCATCGCACGCGCGAGGTGACGATTGCCTGGCAGGGCGGTGAGCCAACCCTGATGGGCGTGGATTTCTACCGCAAAGCGATCGAATACCAGGAAAAATACCGCAAGCCCGGCATGGTGTTCGAAAATACCATGCAAACAAACGGCACGCTCCTGAATGATGAGTGGTGCGAATTCCTGAAAGAGAACAACTTCCTGATGGGGATCAGCATCGATGGGCCGCCCCATCTTCACGATGCCCACCGTTTAGATAAGGGAGGCAAGGGGACTTTCGACAGTGTGATGCACGGTTTACGCTTGTTGCAGAAGCATGGTGTGGAATACAACATCCTCACAACTGTCAATCGGGTCAATGCTGCTCATCCGCTGGAGGTCTATCGCTTTCTGCGCGATGAGGCAAAAACCAGTTGGATCCAATTCATCCCGATCGTTGAACGCATCAACGAGGATGGGGGCAACCTGTACCAGGAAGGAGATAAGGTTACGCCACGCTCTGTGCTGCCCGAGCAATTTGGCCGCTTCTTGATCCAGATTTTTGATGAGTGGATACTGAATGACGTTGGGAAGGTTTTCGTGCAAATGTTTGAATCTTCCCTGCGAAGTTTTATGCATTTCCCAACCTCGGGGATATGTATCTTCGACCAGACATGTGGTTCCGCCCTGGCCCTCGAGCATAACGGCGACCTGTATTCCTGCGATCATTTTGTGGAGCCCGATTACCTGCTTGGAAATATAAAAACAGAACATATGCTTAAAATGGTAGGGTCTGATCAGCAGCGCCAATTCGGGCTGGATAAGCGTGATTCATTGCCCAAATACTGTCGCGATTGTGAGGTGCGCTTTGCCTGTAACGGGGAATGCCCCAAGAACCGCTTTATAGACACTCCAGCCGGAGAGCCGGGACTGAATTACTTGTGTGTCGGTTACAAAGGCTTCTTCAAACGTGTTGATGTACCGATGAAATTGTTGGGGACACTGCTGCGTACGGGACGTCCGGCTGAGGAAGTGATGGGACTCCTACGGAAAGATGAACCAGCCCTTCGGGAGGCTTATCGAAAATCCAGGGCAAAAGATGCTTGCCCTTGCGGTAGTGGCATGACTTTTAATCGCTGCCATGGTTGGAAATCGCAAAAACATGGTCACAAACGCGGCAAACCATCGGCGCCTCAGCCACGCCCGCCGGTCGGTAATTACGGAAGATAATAAATTTCCGCTTGTGTCACCTTGACGGAGAGCAACATCGAACGTGTGAATGATCTTCTGCGCTCGTTTTCGCCTTTGCGAATGAAAGTCTCTACAGCCACACTATGGAATAAACGATTCCCTTTTTATCTGGCCTTCATAATTAAGCTACATTTACTTACGGGGTGATATTGATAAAGGCGCGGCGGGTGGGGGCATGGAACCAAAGTTCTTTACGATAGGATTTCATAATCCCCTCGCTTCTGGATGGTTATCTCTCCAGGATTTTACCGTATTATTCAGTTTGCATATTATTTCACGATTGACTAGAGATATCTCGTGAAGTATACTATTTTCGTTAAAGTCAGACGACTACCCTATCGCAGAAACTATAAGAAAGAACCTTTATGCGTGTTATTCGATCAAAGCCCATTTCAGAACAAGTGAATACGATTATCCGAGAGAGATTTCGTGACGCAACCTATGCGCCCGGATTTCGTTTGCCTTCTGAGAGCGAGCTGTCAAAAGAGTTCGGCGTTAGCCGAGCCACAATTCGAACTGTATTCGCCAAATTGGCTGTTGAAGGGTTGATCTTACGCAAACAAGGTGACGGGACCTACGTCAATGAGCGAATTCAGGAAGTTAATACACATCTAGGGGGGCTGTGGGATTTTGCGCATCTAATTGAGCGCAGTGGGTTTGAAGTATCTATTCAACCTCTTTTAATAAAGAAGGTTGCAGCAACAGAAGATGAAGCACACGTATTAGCAATAGATGCGGGGATTGAATTATTGTCTATGACAAGGTTGTTTTCGGCAAATAGCCAGCCGGTAATTTTGGCGAAAAATTTAATCCCGGCATCACTTTTGCTGGATCAAAATGCGGAAATTGATGGACACCTTCGTATTCGTGAGATCCTGAAGCAATATTTCCGTCAGGAAATTTCTTTCGTAACCACTGAGATTTCTTCAGCCCTGGCTGGTGAAAATGCCCATATTTTGAATATCAGGCCAAGGACCCATTTATTAAACTTGAAAATGATTTTCTATAGCAAAGATAACAAACCCTTGACTCTAGGCAAAAGTTATCTGAATGATGATATTTTAAAGCTTCGTCTTGTGCAAGCCTGGAATTGAAATAAAATTCAATTTTGAAGTTAATAATGATTGTATTAGATTTACTTTTGGTGGAGGACAAATCAGCTCATGCGATCTCGATTAGACTCTTTGCTTGACGCTTTACTTCCAGTATTTGCGACATTTGCTGCCTTAGGTGTGGGCGCGATCATGTTATTTATTTTACGCGTTAGCCCTGTCGAGGCCTATGGTGCCTTATGGGAAGGGGCCTTTGGCAGCACCAATGCGATGGCCGAAACTCTGGTCAAAGCAACTCCCTTACTATTGGTGGGACTTGGAATTTGTATAGCTTTTCGTGCAAGCGTGATCAATATCGGTGGCGAGGGGCAGATGATTATCGGCGGCATCCTTGCCACGCAGATAGGGCTGACCTTTACTGATTGGCCGGGTTGGCTGGTTATTTTTGCGGCAATGGTAGCTGGCTTTTTAGGCGGTGCTTTGTGGGGAGGTATTCCGGGTTTTCTAAAAGCATATTTTCGGGTCAATGAAATTCTTAGCACTGTCATGATGAATGCGATTGCTGTGCAGGTTATGAATTATATGCTGCGTGGCCCAATGATTGATCCTGCTCAAGCTGAAAAAGCCTCCAAAATTCCGCAGACGGCTCGCCTTCTTGAAGCTTTCCGCTTACCGCGTTGGGCACCGACACGTCTTCATGCAGGATTTTTAATTGCCGTTGTATTGGCGATTTTGGTCTACATCCTCCTGTGGCGGACTACGTTGGGATACCGCATCCGTGCAGTGGGGCAGAATCCACATGCCGCCCGCTATGGGGGCATCCGCGTCCGCCGCCATATCGTCACAGCCTTGCTTTTGAGTGGGGCATTTGCTGGCCTCGCTGGTGCCATTCAGGTTTACGGCGTAAACTACCGCATGATCACCGATGGTTCTGCTTCTGGATTTACGGGCAGTTCCGGGTTTAATGGGATCGTCGCAGCCTTATTTGGGCAATTACATCCTATCGGGACGATCCCCGCATCGATTTTCTTTGGTGCCTTGCTTGTTGGTGCAAATAAGATGCAGCGAGTTGTCCAGATTCCCTCGGCGTTGATCACTGCACTAAACGGCCTGGTTGTCATTTTTGTAGTCAGTAGCGAGATTTGGCGGAGGCGACGACAGCGGCAGCGATTATCCAGAGATGAAACTGATGATGCCCCCCCATCAATCGCAGAAAATATAAATACCTCAAAAGAGGAGGGTTCAGCATGACTCCTGAATTGGTGATTATTGGAATTCTGACCTCAGGTATCCGCCTGGCAACCCCATACCTATATGCAGCCATTGGTGAGACATTTGGACAACGCAGCGGTGTACTCAATCT
>NZ_CEYOSI010000203.1:0-6254 GCF_982879505.1 Candidatus Desulfolinea nitratireducens | reverse complement strand
AGGCGGTCAGCCGACCGTCATCTCTTCTGCTGAAGGAGGACGTTTGGTCCCCTCGGTGGTCGCATTCAATAAAAATGGGGAACGTCTGGTGGGGCAAACAGCCAAACGCCAGGCCGTCATAAATTCAGAGAATACAGTCTATTCGATCAAACGATTTATCGGTCGTCGTTTTGACGAGACAAAATCCGAGCGTGGCATGGTCCCTTTCAAGGTGATCGCAGGCCCAACGGATGACGTCCGCGTCAGCATCCCGGTCACAAAACGCGAATATAGTCCGCAAGAGATTTCGGCGATGATCCTCGCCAAATTGAAAACAGATGCTGAATCATATTTGGGTGAAACGGTCACACAGGCTGTGATCACCGTCCCCGCCTATTTTAACGATAGCCAGCGTCAGGCCACGAAAGATGCGGGCAAGATCGCCGGGCTCGAGGTGATGCGTATCATCAACGAGCCGACCGCATCGGCCCTGACTTATGGGTTGGACAAGAAAAAGGATGAGACGATCCTGGTCTTCGACTTGGGTGGTGGCACCTTTGACGTCTCAATCCTGGAAGTTGGTGAGGGCGTGATCGAGGTGAAATCTACCAATGGTGATACGCATCTCGGTGGCGATGACTGGGATCAGGAGATCGTCAATTGGGCGGCAGATGAGTTCAAGAAAGAGCAGGGAATTGACCTGCGCCAGGATCGCCAGGCGCTTCAGCGTCTGCGCGAGGCTGCTGAAAAAGCAAAAATAGAGCTTTCTACGGTGATGGAAACAGAGATCAACCTGCCTTATGTAACGGCTGACGCTTCTGGCCCAAAACATCTGCAATTGAAACTTACCCGTGCCAAATTTGAGCAGATGACCGAAAAGCTGGTCAAACGATGTAAAACACCCTTCGAAGCTGCTTTGAAAGATGCTGCTTTGAAAGCTGGCGAGTTGAACGAGGTTGTTCTCGTTGGCGGTTCAACCCGCATGCCGATGATCCACGATTTGGTCAGAAGTTTGACTGATGGCAAGGAGCCACATAAAGGTGTCAATCCAGACGAAGTTGTGGCGGTTGGTGCGGCAATTCAAGCCGGGGTTTTGGCTGGCGATGTCAAAGATATCCTGTTGCTCGATGTGACTCCGCTCTCGTTGGGCGTGGAAACAATGGGCAGCGTGATGACAGTAATGATCGAACGCAATACAACGATCCCGGTGCGCAAGACCGAAACCTATTCGACGGCGGCAGATAATCAGACCGCTGTAGATATTCACGTTTTGCAGGGCGAACGCCCGATGGCGGGTGACAATATGTCCTTGGGGCGCTTCCGCCTGGATGGTATCCCGCCCGCGCAGCGTGGAATCCCACAGGTCGAAGTAACCTTCGATATTGATGCCAACGGTATTTTGAATGTGACCGCCAAAGACAAGGCAACCGGCAAAGAGCAGAAAGTGACCATTACTGCCTCGACTAATCTCGACAAGAGCGAGATTGACAATATGGTCGAACAAGCCAAAGCGCACCAAGTGGACGACAAGAAACGCCGCGAAATGATCGATCTGAAAAATAGTGCTGATAATCTTGGCTACCAGACTGAAAAGACTCTCAAAGAATTGGGAGACAAGGTTTCTGAAGGTGATCGTAAGGACATCGAGGAGAAGATCGAGACGCTGAAGAAAGCCGCTGAAGGTGATGATGCGGACAGCATCCGTAGGGCGACTGAGGATCTTCAAACAGCATTCAACGCGATCAGTCAGCAGCTTTATGCTCAGGAGCAGGAGGCGGCACAAGCTCCGCCTGCTGGAGATGAGGATGCTTCCCCGGAAGATGATGATGTCATTGAGGGCGAAGTGAGCGAAGAGTAAGAACGACTAGAGAGTTAAAATAATACAAAAAAAGGCGGCTATCACAATAGTCGCCTTTTTTGTATGAAAATGCTGATAAAAACTCAGCTACGTATTAAGCAGCAAACGCCTGGGTGAGGGGGGCACCCAAGCGTTCGCTACCAATATAATACACCAAACAAGAGGGAAATGCAAGAGATAATTCTTAGAAAAAAATTAATATAAATTAAGGATGCCCTAGATGGGAGTTGAACCCACAACCTATCGCTTAGGAGGCGATTGCTCTATCCTATTGAGCTACCAGGGCTTGTGCGTGATTATAGCATTTCTAATGCTTGCTCGCCAAGCTTATTAGACAAGGGTATTTGATGATAAAATCAGGCAATTCGATATCATTGTATTTAGGAAAAACATTGTGGACGAAACGCTAAGCAACCCCCAAAAACCAAAAAAAATAGGCCACTACGAAATCAAATCCGAATTAGGACGGGGTGGCATGGCAACAGTTTATCTTGGTTACGATGATCGATTTGACCGTGATGTTGCAGTAAAAGTTTTGCCAGCCGAATTTCTACACGATCCGCAGTTCAGCGTGCGCTTCCATCGCGAGGCCAGGGTAATCGCTGCGCTCGAACACCCTGCTATTGTACCGGTCTACGATGTAGGTGAAGCAGATGGGCTGCCATACTTTGTCATGCGCTACATGCACGGAGGCTCTCTCGCTGATCTGCTTGCAAAAGGAGATCTCAGCCTCAAGGAAGCAGCTCGCATTTTCAGTATCATTGCCCCGGCCCTTGATGATGCTCATGCCAAAGGCATCATTCACCGCGATCTAAAACCTGCCAATATTCTCTTTGATCATCGAAATCAGCCCTATCTTTCAGATTTCGGAATTGCAAAAATCAGCGATTCACAAATAGATGTTACCGGCAGTGCGATTATCGGAACCCCCGCTTATATAAGCCCTGAACAGGCACAGGGTAAAGAAATTGATGGACGGAGCGATATCTATGCTTTGGGAGCGATTCTCTATCGTATGCTAACTGGAGTTCGCCCTTACGAAGGCGATACGCCCATGAGCATGGTGGTAAAACATATCACCGATCCTGTCCCTGATATTCTTAAAGACAGGCCTAACTTACCCTCCGGCGTTGGTACATTCATTTACCGGGCAATGGCAAAAGACCCCGATGATCGTTTCCAATCAGCCGCAGAATTTGCAGATTATCTTGGCGCGCTGGCAAGAGGAGATAAGACAGTCTCTATTCCAACTGTTGTTAGCAGGACCAAGCCTTCTCTCAAGCCCCCTCCCCCAAAAAGGAAAAGAGGTTGGATATTTGCCCTGATAGCTTTGGTCGGATTGGCTGGGATAGGCTTTTTTCTAAAATCAGTTCTACCCCTCAGCACGCCGGAACCCTCCCCCACCCCAACAGCTCTGGTGGCTTCAAGATCTACTGCCATACCGATTGCTACCGCCACATCTTCAACATCTGTCCTCCCAATTGCTGTGACCGAAACCCCAACAGCAACACCAGTTCCCGAAGGGCCACCGGTGCTTGGCGGTGCAGATAAGATCGCATTTTTGGGCAATAATAACGTCTGGATGATGAATATTGATGGTACCGATTTGCTCCAGCTTACCACTGATGGGTCAACCAAGTCTAAATTGCAATGGCTGCCAGATGGCAAAACACTAATCTTTGTCGTCGGAAAATGCGTTCAGACGGTGGATACAGAGGCAGATCGTGTTGACGTTGTTACTTGTTTTGAGGATGCGGAATATTTAGAAGCCTTTCAGATATCCCCACGTGGAAAGCAAATTGCTGTCAGTTTGAATCGAGAGCTTTTTATTGTGCCCCTTGATCTCGAAAAATTTACAAGTACACGCAATCGTAATCATTTACTGGAAATGGGCGGGTGTTTTTATAACGAAGCTCCGGTTAGAGATGTGCGTTGGTCGAGTGATGAAACAAAGCTTTCTGTGATTTTTGTGGATGTTGCGGGTAACCGCCACATTGATACCATCCGCGTGATGGATATTTCGCGTTGTGCCTCTGCTGAGCCAGTTCGTTTGGATGAGTTCCCTGCGCAGCGTTTTACGATGAGTGGCTATAATAGTTCATCTCCCATTATCCCTGATATTGATTGGGATGGTGAAGATCTCTTTCTGATGAATACAGCGAAACGTAATGAGGGTTTTGGTTATTTTTATACCTATAACACCAATTCACATAAAGCGCTGCAATTAAACCCAGCGGCCAGCACTTGTTGCTATCGTGATGCTCGCTGGAGCCCCGATGGAAGTTATTTTATCGTAGCCTTTCAAGATATTGCTTTAGGAGAAGAGGCTGAGATAGAGCTATACTACCTTCTTTTCGGCACATTAGGCACAGGCACAACATATACCCCCCTGGATTTGCCAGAAGCCTTCTTTACCAATAGAAAAGAGAGCCCACAATTTGCGTTAAGACCGGTGCAATAAAAATTCTTGTTTGCCAGACCCCAGATACCGAATATTTTGCAAAAAAGTTCGGTGTCTTTTTATTATCTCTATAGCAGTTTTAGCGTATAGTAAACTTAGGAAAATTCAGGAGGACGCGTGATGAAGAGAAAGATTTTGTTAATAGGTTTGCTACTACTGCTCAGTCTGGCATGTGGGGTGTTTGCAGAGGTTACGCCCACCCCAGAAATAGATCAAGAGGACCTGGTTGCTACCATTGTGGCCGCCACAATGGCGTCACCAAATGAATCGATAGCGATAGAACCTTCTCCAGGCGACTCGACATCCACAGAACTGCCTCCGGCCGAAACTGAAAATGAAACGACAGGGTTAAGGATCGCTTATATTCGAGATGGAAATATCTGGCTGTGGACAGAGGGATTTGGAACACGCCAATTGACCAACATGGAGGATGCGGGAAATGTCAAAATTTCCGATGATGGACGCTTAATTGCATTCACCCGGCAGGGTGAGTTGTGGGCAATCTCATCTGATGGTGGAACCCCCCTTCATTTGGTGAAGCAAGCCTATCTGGCCTCCGTCGCACGGAATACCGACTATGTAGGTAAGACCTTGATGGATTCCTACGAATTCATCCCTGGAACACATGCCTTGTTTTTCGATATGTATATGGAAACAGAATCATACCCCTATCCATTTGGTGGGTTGCACCGTGTGGATGCTGATGCGCCCGCGCCATTTCAAGTTTTGCAAGAGGGACAAAGTGGAGTTCGCTATTATTCGCAAGATAAGCAGTGGGTGGCACTCTCTCAACCCAGCCATATTGCAGTAATGAGTGTAGACGGTGTGGAATATCGAACTGCCTTTGATTTTGATCCGATCAGCACCTATAGCGAGTGGTCCTTCCAACCGGAAGTTATCTGGAAAAGTTCCTCGGATGGTTTTTATCTGGCGCTTCCGGCAGCTGATTTCCTCAGCAATCCGAGTGATCCCGGTCGGTTCTGGTATGTCGGTCTGGATGGGGTCTCGGCCCAGTTGGCAATCATCCAGGCTAGTCCTGTTTGGACCGCCATTCCGCAAATTTCTCCAGATGGCTCCAGGGTGCTCTATATCAAGGAGGTGGGTGATGGGCGTGAGATCCGCATCGTGGATGCCAGCACAGCCGATACGGTCTTTATCGCTTCGGCAGATGCCGATGTTGGCATAATAGGGTGGGCAGATAATGATCATTTCGGATTTTGGTATAGTGATATTGGCAAGCCCTGGTACGCTTCGGTTTCCGGGCATAGTCAACAGGATTTGACGGATGTTTATCCGACATTAGGCTCTTCTATTCGCTGGTTGAAGGATGGGCGTCTTATCTTCAAAGCGTTGAAGGAATTACGCCTTACAGCACCGGGAGGTCCCAGTCTGGTTGTTGATGCGCCCCTGGATTTTGTCGATTTTGATGTAGCTGAGTAAGGGAGGCTGCATTAAACACGGAGCCACCGAACAACTCCGTTCAGTGGCTTTTTTTAAATTTTAGGTTACAGATTTAAAATGCCCAACAGATGGAAATGGATCATAGAAATGGTGCAATAAAGCTTTCCACTCCTGATATTCCCTGGAGTTTCTAAATCCTTCGGTATGGTCCTCGAGGGTTTCCCATTCTACAAGCAAAATAGTTCTGCTCTCGTTTTCGATGGATCGTTGTAGTTGATGTGAAAGATAACCCTTCATTGAGGCAATGATTTTTTGCGCCTTCCCAAAGGCAAATTCAAAATCTACTTCCAGACCAGGCTTCACGTCCAGTGTGGCAACTTCTAGGATCATCTGGGAACTCCTTTAATTTGAGTGATTGAAGGCAAAGAGAGCATTCGAGTAAATCCTTGATAAAGGGTTGTATCTTATCTCCGAAATTAGTATCTTCTTACCCTTCTGTTGGTGGTGCAGCCTTGCCATAATCGAGAACATCGCGGGTGCCGGTTCCCCCGGTTG
>NZ_CEYOSI010000202.1:3196-6262 GCF_982879505.1 Candidatus Desulfolinea nitratireducens | reverse complement strand
AAAAGGTGTTATACGTAAGTCCGATAGAGGATATTTGCAATCACAAAGAGGAAATCCAATGACCGAATATTCATCTCTTGAGCAGGTTCGTCTCGATAAGATCGAGATCTTACGCGCAGAGGGGATCGAAACGTATCCAACCCGCGCCAGGCGGACGCATACCAGCGTTGAGGCTATCGCAGCCTTTGAAAGTGCGGAAGCAAGTGAAAAGGAGATTGAAGCGATCCTGACCGGTCGACTTCGGGCCACACGCAATATGGGTAAGATCACCTTTGCACATATTGAAGATGGTGCGGGACGTATCCAGCTATTTTTGCGGACCAATGATTTGGGCAAGGAGAAATTGGATTTCTTTGTCAAGATGTTCGATCTGGGTGATTTTATTGAGGCCGAGGGGAAGATGTTCCGTACCCGCACAGGCGAGGTGACGTTGCAAGTTAGCGACTTCAAGTTGCTTGCCAAAGCCGTGACCCCACTTCCTGCCGCGAAAGATGAGACCCTTGAAGACGGGACAGTAGTTCGCCACGCCGCACTGGAAGATTCGCAATTGCGCGCCCGCCAACGTTACGCAGACTTGGCTGTCAACCTTGCTACACGGGAAACATTTCGTAAGCGCGCTGCGATTACGCGTGCCTTGCGCGAATTCCTGGATGAACAGGATTTTCTTGAAGTGGAAACGCCGATTCTGCAACCGATTTATGGTGGCGCAGCAGCCCAGCCCTTTGTTACTCATCATAACCAGCTTAAGCAGGATCTATATTTACGAATTTCATTTGAATTATATTTGAAGCGTCTTCTTGTTGGTAATCTGGAGCGTGTTTACGAAATAGGCCGCGACTTCCGCAACGAGGGTGTTTCTTATAAACATAATCCGGAATTTACCCAATTGGAATTTTATTGGGCCTATGCTGATTATTTGCAGGTGATGGAACTGACCGAGAAGATGGTCGCCTATGCAGCTGAGAAGGCGACCGGATCAATGAAGGTCACCTATCAGGGGAATGAAATTGATTTCACCCCTCCGTGGAATCGCCTGGAAATGCGCCAGGGATTATTGGATGCTTGTGGTGTGGATATCAATGAATGCCGCGATAATGCTTCTTTGCATACGGCCTTGAAAGAAAAAAATATCGAACATCCCAGCGACGCGCCACGTGGCAAATTAATTGGCTGGATGGTGGACGAATTCCTTGAACCCAAAATGATTCAGCCGACTTTCCTTTATAACTATCCACGAGAAATTTCGCCGCTGGCGAAAGCCATCCCCGGCGATCCACAAACAGTGGAACGTTTTGAAGGTTTTGTAGCGGGGATGGAATTGTGCAATGCCTTTACCGAGTTGAACGACCCTCTCGATCAGGAAGCCCGCTTCCTCGAAATGGGGCGTGATTATGCAGATGATGATGAGGAACGTCATCCGATGGATGATGATTATCTCCGCGCCATGCGTTATGGGATGCCTCCCAACGGTGGCTTTGGGATGGGTGTGGATCGCCTGGTAATGCTGCTGACAGATAAGCATAGCATTCGCGAAGTTTTGCTATTCCCGCATTTGAGAGCGGAAGAATAATCAATGAAAAAGAAAATCACTTTTCTTTTGCTAGGAGATACGCTGGCAGTTGGATTAATCACTGTGATCGGATTTCTAAGCCATGAGACACTGCTGACTGCACCACTGTTGCGTCTCGCCGCAACTTTTTTCCCCACACTTTTGGCCTGGCTGCTGATCGCCCCCTGGCTGGGTCTGTACCGCTCTGAAATTTATTCCAACTTTCGCCAGCTTTGGCGGGCAGGTTGGGCTGGAATCCTCGCTGCACCACTGGCTGGTCTATTTCGGAGCCTGATGCTTGGTGGTGTACCTATTCTGCCGGTCTTTGTCCTGGTGCTGGCCGCCACTTCTGCGTTTGGGATGATCATCTGGCGGGGAATCTGGTGGTTTTTTACAAGAGCACGGAAAATAAAAAACTGAGATTGCCTTCTTCCTAAAGAATACTAATCTCTTGGATTTCAATTGCTTTCTGTAAAATATTGAGCGTGATTTTTGCCCAGCAGGCGTTCAAGGTATGGCGTAACTTTCCAAAACGATTTCAGCTTTCGGTATTCATCCACCCAGCGTTTGTTCCCCGTTTGCGTTGTCTTCAGGCAGCGGATCATCAGGTTCTTGGCAGTATGTTCAATGGGGACAAATTGCACCACGTCTGTGCGGTAGCCCATGATGCGCAAGATGGTGGCGCGGAAGGTGTCTGTCAGAATATCTCCCATTCGTTCAGATAAGATGCCGTCTTGAAAAACAGGCAACATTTGGTCAGGCACAGGGATTTTTGATAACTGCTCTTGCAACTCATGGTGGCAACACGGCGCACAGACAATGACCTTGCTGCCCCATTGAATGCCTTTCGCAAGCGCGTCGTCAGTGGCGGTGTCGCAGGCGTGCAGGGCAATGACGATGTCGGGGGAGATGTCAGGTTGATAATCTGTGATACGGTTCACATGAAAGGACAGTTGCTCCCAACCCAAAGATTCAACTTTTTTCTGATGGCGTTCGATCAAATCGGCATTGACGTCAACCCCAGTGACGTGTGTATTGAGCTTCAGAATGTCGTGCAGATAAAAGTATGTAGCGAAGGTTAGGTAGGCATTGCCACAGCCAAAGTCAGTGATGTGGATGGGCTCCCCGCTCCAGGCTTCGAAAGAGGCGGTTTCGTCCAATAAACGCAGGAACTCGTTGATCTGTTTGTACTTGCGTTGCATGTCGGCCCTGATCCTGCCATCCTGAGTCATAATGCCGATTGTCTGCAAAAACGGACGCGCGTTTTCATCGGAGAGCAATCTGGGTTTATCGCGATCGTGCGCGAGATTGGGCGGAGTCGGCGCGGCGGCAGATTTTGATTCCTTGACGAGGGCTTTTCCCTTTTTGGAAAAGTTGACCTGCACATTGCCCGCGTTGCTCTCCACAAAAAGATTTCGAAACGGGAGCGCTAATAGTCCGTTTACTTTATGCACAGCCTCTGCCAATGGATAATTTTTGGTGATGTCTTTCTTCTCGTCGAAATACGAGAATTGCAA
>NZ_CEYOSI010000202.1:0-3096 GCF_982879505.1 Candidatus Desulfolinea nitratireducens | reverse complement strand
GATCTTGATTCCTTCAATCGACTGGTAATTGGATATCAGGATAAGCTCTACAATACCGCCTATCGCATCCTTGGCGATTCAGAACTCGCAGCAGATGCCACCCAGGAAGCCTTTATTTCTGCCTTTCGAAAACTAAAATCTTACCGTGGTGGTTCTTTTAAAGCCTGGTTGCTGCGCATAGTCACTAATGCCTGCTATGATGAATTGCGCCGCAAAAAAAGACGTCCCACTACTCCCCTCGAACCCCTCACTGAAAACGATGAAGAAATGGAAAGCCCACGCTGGCTCATTGACCCGGGAGCATCACCGGAAAAGCAAGTCGAAACCTTAGAGCTTGAACAGGCCATCCAAAACTGCATTGAAGCGCTCCCCCCTGATTTTCGCGCTGTAGTCGTTCTGACCGATATGCAAGGTCTTGATTACAAAGAAGCGGCTACTGCCCTCAAAAAACCTCTCGGTACGATCAAAAGTCGTCTGGCCCGCGCCCGTCTGCGCTTGCGTGATTGCCTGCAATCCGTGCGGGAACTTTTACCCGCTGCCTTTCGTCTGGATGAAGAGAGTACCCTATGAGCAGACAACCTTCCTTCCATGACCTAAAAGAAATCTCCGCCTATTTGGATGGAGAATTAAGTGCGTCTGCAACCAGGCGGATGAAAAGCCGCCTCGCCCGTGACCCAAACTTGCTTGCCGCGCTGGATGATTTGCGCCAAACTCGGGCAATCCTCCGCCAAACACCGCAACGACGTTCCCCGCGAAACTTTACCCTCTCCCCGCGGATGGTCGCCAAACGTCCGCCCATACCACGACTTGTTCCTGTGTTGCACTATGCTACTGTAATTGCAGCATTTCTTTTCTTCTTTAGCTTTCTTTCTCCAATCGGTTTTGGTGCAATGGGTGCACCTGCCCCAATGATGGAAGCCGTGGAAATGGCCGCCCCGGCCGAATTCAATGCCGACACCATGGACGAAGATGCGATGCCCGCCGCAGAAGAGATGTTGCCTATGGCAGAATCACCCCTTGCGCCACCTGCCCCAGAGATGGAGTCTCCTTTTGAAGAGCCTGCTGCTGAAGAAACAGCGCCGGAACCTGCAGCAGGGGCGACTGCCTCAGATCGTGCTCTTGCAACCGAAATGGTTGACCCTGAACCAACCGAGGGAGAAAACCTTGCGGCAGAAAAGGCACTAATACCAACCCTCATACCAACTGCCTCTCCGACCTCATTCCCGACTCCTTTACCAGTGCCTGATATCGAAACCCAAATAGAAACTGCACCGCTACTTACTGGCTGGCAACGAATCCTGCTGACAGTCATCGTACTCTTTTCACTGACCGCATTCGCCCTTCGTCGCAAAGCAATATCCAAATGGCAAAAAACTTCCAGGTAAACCACTGTATTCGCTGCGGAAATGCTGTCGAGTGGCAAGCAAAATATGGGCAAGATCGCCCCTTTTGCCCATCGTGCGGATGGGTTCATTTCGCCGACCCCAAGGTCGCAGCGGGAGTCCTCGTCGAAAAAAGGGGGAATATCCTGCTAGTACGACGGATCCATGATCCATATCGGGGGTTGTGGACCTTTCCGGCTGGCTTTGTAAACGCGGGCGAAGATCCTGCTCAGGCTGCAAGTCGTGAGTGTATGGAGGAAACTGGTCTGAATGTTCGTGTACTTCGCCTGCTCGATATCTACGCAAAACGTGAACATCCACAAGGTGCAGACTTCATCATTCTTTATCAGGCTGAATTGATCGATGGTCAGCTTCTTGCGGCTGATGATGTGGATGCCGCCAAATGGTTTCCACGCGAAGCTCTCCCGGATTTAGCATTTGAAGCCACCCGCTATTTTTTAGAAAAATTTTAGCCCCCCTGTGCTACAATAAAATCGATGAAACCTGTTGCTCCCGTTCGCCCCTCACCTATAGCTGGGACATGGTACGAAGGCCACCCATCAAAACTGGCCTCCGAAGTGGACCGCTATATTCACGAAGCCTCCCTGCCTAAACTTGATGGGGAAGTTGTTGCGGTAATTGCTCCCCATGCAGGATACCTTTATTCAGGTCCTGTGGCAGGATATGCCTTCGCAACTGTCCACGGAATGGATTTCGACCTGGTTGCTGTAATCTCGCCAATGCATGCCTATTATCGTGAGCCCATATTGACTTCATCTCATGAAGCCTATTCCACACCCCTGGGGAAAATTTCCATTGATCGTGCTGCTGTAGAGGCGGTGGACACTCTCCTGTGTGCTGATATTGGGGTTGGACTAAAACCAATCGCAAATGATAGCGAACATTCCCTGGAGATCGAATTACCTTTTCTGCAACGTACCTTGAACGGTGAATTCAACCTGCTCCCGATTATGATTTCTGAACAAACAAATAGGATCGCATACACTTTGGGTACAGCCCTTGCCAAAATATTGCGTGGACGGAATGCATTGCTTGTTGGTAGTACGGACCTCTCTCATTTTAAATCGCGGGATGCCGCAAATAAATTCGATCAAGAAATGCTGCGACAGGTGGAAAGATTTTCTCCAGAAGGCTTGCTGAAAGCCGAAGAAAATGGGAAAGGTTTTGCTTGCGGTCGTGGTGCAGTTGCGACTGTACTGTATGCAGCAAAGAGCTTGGGTGCGGACACCGTCAAAATTTTGAATTACGCTACATCTGGGGATATTACAGGAGACTACGATTCTGTTGTTGGCTACGGCGCGGCGGTAGTTTTAAAATCTAATCAACAAAACTAAAAACTATGATCATTTGGGATATTTTTATAATACTTATACTTATTGCGCTAAACGGATATTTCGTTGGTGTGGAGTTCGCTGTTGTCACGTCTCGCCGAACACGAATTGATTCTCTTGCCGAAGATGGGCATCGCGGGGCAAATATCGTCCAAGGTTGGCTATCAAACCCCGCAACGCGTGATCGGGTTATTGCTGCAGCGCAACTTGGGATCACAATCGTCAGCCTGGCTTTGGGTGCAGTTGGTGAAAATACCTTTGAAGAGCTGCTTGCGCCTTATTTTCACGATATGATCCTGCCTGAAAATCTTCAATTTCTGGGTTCGGTTATCGCGGCTTTGCCACTGATTATTTCATTGACA
>NZ_CEYOSI010000201.1:0-6303 GCF_982879505.1 Candidatus Desulfolinea nitratireducens | reverse complement strand
AAGCGGTGTGGATGGGGAATTTGAAACCGATTATTGGTTGACTTGTTATAAAGAGGCCGTTGAGAAATTCAGCGAGTTTGCTCCCCAGAATGGAACGCTGATCGTCCATCGTGAAGCCTCAATCGCAGCCTATTTTGCTCCTGATCATATTAATGTAATTCCCTATCGCTCATTGAAAACAGGGGATTATTTGCTACTCTCAGCTCGGCTGAACGAGAAAAGTAACGTCAAACGCCACTCACCCAATATCATCACCGTTGGGCGAGATGGAGCGACATTCTGCGTAATAAAGGAGATACAATAATGCTTTCCCATCGTGAACGATTGCAGGCCACATTGCGTGGCGAAAAAACTGACCAACTCCCAATCGCCCTGTGGCGACACTTCCCTGTTGACGATCAATCTCCCGAGCGCCTGGCAGCAGCAACTCTGAGCTACCAACGCCTCTACGATTTTGATCTCGTCAAAGTGACCCCATCTTCATCTCATTTCTGCAAAGATTGGGGGATATTGGATCAATGGGAAGGCAGTCATGAGGGAACCAGGCGCTATACAAAATGGGTGATCCAAAAACCGGGTGATTGGGAGAAACTCCCCATCCTTGAACCGGATGCACCATATCTGGCAGAATTATTATCTGGCCTTCGGTTTATTCGCGCAGATTTGGACCTCGAAACACCCATGCTTCAAACCATCTTTAGCCCATTGGCTCAAGCCGCATATCTTGTGGGCAAGGAAAATATCGTCACCCATATACGAAAATATCCGGAGGCTGTGTTAAAAGGCCTTGAGACAATCACCGAAACATCAAAACGCTTTATCGAAGCGTTGGTGTTTGATAAAAATATCTCACCGGATGGCATCTTTTATTCCGTACAACAGGCGCAAGCCAGTTTGCTCACGCCAGAGGAATACGACAGATTCGGCCTTCCATTTGATAAAAGAAGCATTGAGCCCGCTGCCAATCTTTGGTGTAATTTACTGCATCTTCATGGTCAGGATTTATACTTCAATAATATTATCGATGAATCTGGCTTAGGTTCGTATTTCCCGATTATTAACTGGCATGATCGGGATACACCGCCAACACTGGAAAAAGCGCGCATGCAAAGCAAGCATGTTTTTTGCGGGGGATTGAGCCGTCAAACCATGAATCTGGGTACCCCTGAAGATATCAAAAAAGAAGCTGAAGAGGCTTTCGCGCAAACAGAAGGTAAACGTTTTATCCTCGGTACAGGATGCGTTGTTCCCATTACTGCACCCCATGGGAATTTGATCGCCGCAAAAGATTTTGTTGCTTCGATAAAGAAATAATAGATCATGAGCTTACGCGTTATCGCCGGAAAAGCAAAAGGACATAAACTGAAAATAGTGGACGGGAAAGGGACTCGTCCAATCACTGACCGGGTCAAGGAAAATCTATTCAATATCCTCGGGTCAGACGTGGAAGATTCAATTTGGTGGGACCTCTTCGGCGGGACCGGGGCAGTCGGCATTGAGGCGTTGAGTCGAGGGGCGGCTTTTGTCCGCTATAGCGAAATGAGCCGCTCCGCAATTGACGTGATCCGTGAAAATTTGGCACATTGCAAATTTGACGATACCCAAGCCGAATTCAGGCGCGGTGACGCGTTTGCTTTTCTCGACTCCACCCCAGACCGCGCCTTCGACTATATTTACATCGCTCCACCACAATATAAAGAGATGTGGTTGCGCGCGCTCCTCAGCATAGATGCCAACCCTGACTGGCTAAGTGAGGAGAGTTGGGTTGTGGTTCAAATCCACCCCAATGAATTTCACGGACATCAGGAACTTGTCTTAAAAACACTCGAAAAATTTGATCAACGGAAGTACGGGAGCACGCTCCTCGTTTTTTACGAGAAAAAATAATGGGTCTTCAATAACCATATCAATATTGTTCATAAATCCATGAATTACTGGGCGGGAAAAGAGTCTCAACAAATAAAGCGCTACCCTCAGAATTTGGAAAAATATCAGGCTTGATATAGCGCAACTCCTGCCAAGTCCTGTAACCCAAGGAAAGAATAGGGAAAAGCTCGTCGCTAAGCGAAAAGGAAAATGGGCATTCTCCCTGTCCTGGTTTCACGGAGATAAGTTCACCATTTTTCCAGATTAAATCCACTGTACTTTTATAGAAATTCAACCTGAATTTGTCGGAGAATCCGCTGAAAGAACTTGCCATGATACGCTTTTCAAGAATTGGCTTGATCGTTCTGAGGAAAAGCGCTTTCTCAGGAATTTTAATCTGCCAGGCATAGGGTGTTCCCTCTTTTGCGCCCATAGAGATTGCCATTCTCCCCGCTCTTGAGTTGTTATGCAAATTTAATCTGATGTAGGGTTTATCTCGATCCAAGGCCTTCTCTTTGCAAAAGAGGAATAGATTTCCTAAAGCATCGATACTGATATCCTCGCTGATTTCGCTGATAATCAGGCCAGTACCAAATCCATCTTCGGGAATTCTGCAATATTTTTTTTCCGAATTCTGCTTGTTTTCCATGATCCAAAATTCTGAACCATATTCAGTTATTAAACCCTCGGTCAGCATATAGCGCCAATGAGCTTCATCTCTAAATGCTGAAATGGAATAATTCGCCCGATAGATTTCGTCCTCTTTCATCAGGAAGGGGATATCTTCTATTCCTGCCAGACGAAAGGTACATCCACGCTCTATCTCCTTCGGTTGGATTGTGTGGAGCGGGAGATTTATGTGATTTTCCAAAGGGATGGAATATGAGTATCCAAACTGACCATAAAACCCGGGGATTCCTTGAATAATTGCAATATCAAAATCATCTTCTTGAAGAGTCTTGTCAAACTCCTGGTTGAGGATCCTCATTAGTCCCTGCCGGCGATATTTCTCAAGGGTCCCGACAATACCCATTTCGGCAACCTTGAGCTTGATGCCCTCCAATTCCCAAACCCAGGGGATGAGGGCAAAGGCAGATATAATATCGCCGGTTTGCTTCTCTCCTACGATAAACCAGTATTTATTTTCCATCCCAGGAAGATGCTTAAACATGGTCGCGGCCAGAGTTCCCACATCATCTGGATGGAAAACTTCTGTAAATAGTGTATGCAGTTTTTCTGCATCGGCCGATGAGTTGGCTCTTCTGATGATATGATTTTTATCCACTTGCTTTCTCCTCAATGATATTTGTCGTGCCTGCACATAATAACAAGAAAAACAGTGCTTGGGTATATAATTGGGAAATGTCGCATGAAATCGCGGAGGATCATTGATATGTGTGAAGAAATTACAGGAAATGAAGCTCTGGCATTCGGTGCAATAGCTGCTGGGATCAGCATGACAACCAGCTACCCTGGCTCTCCAAGTTCGGGGACAATGAACACCCTGATCGACATGGCAAAGGAGCATAATCTCTATGTTGAGTGGTCTGCCAATGAACGGGTAGCGCTAGAGATGGCGATTGGCGCATCCATCGCTGGCCGGCGCTCACTGGTTTGCACCAAGAGTGTCGGTATGAATGTGATGGTCGATCCCTTGATGTGCCTGAATTTAACGGGAGTAAATGGGGGGTTGGTGATCCTTCTGGGAGATGACCCAGGCGCTTATGGATCTCAAAACGATCAGGATACACGCCTGCTGGTCCCATTTTTGGAGTTGCCCATCTTGGAACCATCTTCTCCCAACCAGGGCTTTGAAATGATGAAGGAAGCTTTTAATCTTTCAGAGGAATTTAATCTGCCTGTTATTCTCCGCATCACTCGTGCCTTCACACAAAGCCATGAAGAATTTAATCCCACATTGGGGAATATCATTCAGATCTCGAAAGGGTATCAAGCAGAAACGTACCGTTTTGTCCCATACCCTGGAAATGCTGTGGAGATGCATGCAAAATTGCATCAACGACTGGCTGATTTTGAGACCTGGGCAAACGATACACAACATAATGAAATAATTGGTTATGGATCCAAGGGGATTATCGCGGCGGGATTTGTCTTTCAAAAACTCAAGGATGTCCTGGGAGAGGAAATTCCAATTGATATCCGCATTCTGAAACTGTGCTGTCTTAGCCCTCTACCCAAGAAAATCATCAAGCAGTTTGCTTCCAGTTGTGAAGAAATTCTGGTCCTGGAAGAAACTGATCCCTTTGTAGAAAACCAACTCAAAGTAGTTCTCCATGATTTAGGGCTTAGCCCGAGAATCTGGGGAAAACAAAGCGGACATGTCAATTGGGAGGGGGAGTTATTCCGTTGGCATATTCAAAAGACGTTAGAGGCCTTTATCCCCGAATATGAACCTGTGAGAAATTTTCTTGCCGTAAATGAAGCAGCTGAAAGACCCAGCAATACAGATAATTGTCAGTATTATGCCTACGAAGAAATATTGGAAATCCTTCTGGATATTAGCCGTGAACTGGATCAGAAGCCGATAATCATCGCCGACCCGGGCTGCATGGTAAAAGTCGCCGACCAATTGGACGCCAAATTTGCGATCGGATCGGCTGTCGCAGTAGCCAGCGGACTTTCAAAAGCTGGTTGCGATGAAAAGCTGGTTGCATTCTACGGAGATTCGGCTTTCTTCCATTCCACCATTCCTGCTATTTGTAATGCCGCCTATAATCAGTCGGATTTGCTGATGATCTTATTGGATAATAGCGGCGCAGCCTCAACGGGAAATCAACCATCCATGGGGACAGGCCGGGATGCCTTTGGTGAGGAGGCACTAAAATTGAGTATCACTGACATTGCGCAAGCCTGCGGCGTAAAGTTCGTTCGCAGCCTGAAAGAAGGAATATCAAAATCCGAAATACGAAAATCTATCCGGGAAGGTTTCGAATTTCAGGGTCTGGCGTTGGTGAAGATTTCCATGGCAAGAGTTGTGCCGAAAATCCTGGCTGATAAATCTTAACCGGAGAGCTAGAAATATGGATAAAAACAAAGATAAATATCAGCGTAATTGGATCCAAAAGGCGCTGTTAAATTTCACTTCGTCAAAAATAGGAGCAAGAATATCTTCCCGAATTCTTCATCCTTTGGACAAAGCAGTATTGAAACTCACAAAAAACAGCAGCTCTCTAACAAGCATTTTATCCGGCATTCCAGTGATCGTATTAACAACTATCGGCGCCAGGAGCGGGGAGCCGCGCACTGTCCCTTTGCTCGGAGTCATAAAAGATGGAAAGATCTTTCTGATTGCTTCAAATTGGGGGCAGAAACACCATCCTGGTTGGTATTACAATTTAAAGAAAAATAAAGAGGCTCAATTATCCATTGGCAAGGAGAAGGGGCACTATATCGCAAGGGATGCAACCTATGCAGAACGCGAGGAATATTGGATTATCGCGGTCAGAATGTATCCGGGGTATGCCGAATACAAGAAACGGATCACATCAAGAAAAATACCGATGTTCATATTATCGCCAAAAGGTTGAGTACTCGAACCTAAGTTTTCCCATTTGCGTTACCTCCGTGAAGTTGCTTCGTGCAATCAGAAAGGTAACTTAATTGAAATTCCTAATTGATTTCAGCTATAAAATTCTTCTGGGACTTGCTCTCCCTTGGGAGTGGCAATAATTCGCAATAGGTATTGAAGTGATCTTTCTCGTCGAACAGAAGATAATCTCTCGAGATAAGCAGCAGGGTTTACAAAATTCGCGGGTAAAGATTTTGGCCTAATTCACAGGATCGGCGGTCATCGTCACCCTGACTTTTTTATAGCCCATGCACTGCTCAGGCATCATAACGATAAGCTGCCATAAGGTTTCTACCCGTATTACCCAAATTGGAGGATCCATTATGTTTTCACGCATGAACCAAATTATTGCGCTGACCGCCTTTACGGCCGGCGTTCATTTTTCACGCGCAGCTGCAGATCCGGAGATTCGGATTTTATTTCTCCTGAATGGATTGGGGTATTTTGCCCTGGTTTGGGCTTATTTTTTCGCCCCGCAACTGGCTTCCCGCAGAAGCCTGATCAGAAAAATTTATCTTGGATATACAACAGTCACTATCCTTTTTTACGGGATATGGGCAGCGATGAGCGGGGACTGGACACTGCCACTCGGCCCGATCGATAAGATCGCTGAAATAATTTTGCTTTTTCAACTCTGGAAGGATAAGATGTAAACGATATAAAACTCACAACGCTCCAATTAGCAAACCGGGGCTTATTCTAATAAAATAGAATAAACCCCGGTTTTTTCTCCAGAATACCAGGTTTTTACTTTATTTTAAACATTTGTGTCAGTTTCATCGCCAGATTCAAATCGCCAGCTAATTTCAGCTTACCCTGCATAAAGGCCGCCATACCATCCACTTCGC
>NZ_CEYOSI010000200.1:757-6341 GCF_982879505.1 Candidatus Desulfolinea nitratireducens | reverse complement strand
ATATTGCGTTTAGCATCCCAATAACTTTCTGATAAGACAATATGCGGTTTTTCTGAAAAGAGCCCGCTTTCTTCGCTATACCAGGACGGGGCTTGCTCTCCGATCTCCTGCACGGCAGAAAAAGAATGTGGCTCAAGCAGGAGTATGCCTCCCGGCTTCAGCGCCTGATATGCCTTTTGGATGAGCTGCTGCGTATCTTCTTTTTTGAAAACATTTAGCTCGCCAAAGAGTATCATCAACAGATCATTATCTTTGCCATATGCAGCGGTCCGAATATCTTCCTGGATATAGGAGCAGCCGAGAGCACTCTCAGCCTCAACTTGCCGGGCATAACCGATTGCTGCCGGGGAGTAATCGATTCCACTACACGTGTGTCCCAGGCTTGCGAGGCGACTGGTATAGAATCCGGGTCCACAGCAAAGATCAAGCACGCGGGCTGGCTTCCTCCTGAGCAAAACCTCGTGAATCCAGCGGACATGCTCATCGATCAGCTCCGACCTCCGACTGGCCTCATCATGCTCCTGTGAAAGATGTTCTCGCAAAATGCGTTTGCTGAAATTGGGGTTTTCCCAGGCGATTTTTTCACCTTCTCCCCATGCCTCAGGGGCTTGGCTGCGTGTGATAATATCAATAATATCTTTCACTAAGACCTCTAAATTCTTTGATTTCAATGTTGATGATTATGTTGCGAGGTAACATTTTGTCAGATGTTCCATAACATTGTTGAAACTCCCAGAAGTGTACAATAAAAAGTTATTAAATAAAAGGTGAATTTTTTCTCAATCAACAATATTAACGTTTGATTAGAATTTGTAACAATGCTTGACTTTGCTCATCTTATTTTGTATAGTATTAAACAGTTATTCAGTAAATTGGCGCAGTTGCCTTAGGGCACCCGTGCCTTTTCTTTTGTTCCCCTTCTATAAATCCTCCGTACGCGGGGGGATAGCCCGCTCCGACTTTTCCCGAGGGCGGGAAGGCAAGCGGAGCAAGGTTTTTCTCACTCCCAGCGGAAGCGGACCCTATATCCAAATATACTGAAGGGACGGTTGGTATTATTTTGCAAAACAGCCTTGAGCCTTATTCAAGCTTAGGTATTTAATCTGAAAATCGATAAAAAATCATTATTCAAGCAGTGAAAACTTTCATCTAAATAAGGTATTGCATTTGACTCAAAAAAAGAGTATGCTGGATTAGATACACCCTACACTTTTATTTAGTTGAAATGGATTCAAATTATATTGTGGTATTTTTTGTTGTGTGCAAAAAAGTTTAATGCCATAAATTTTACGAGAAAAGGTGTTTACTAAATTCTTATGAGTGATAAAAATTTAATTGAAGTAGAAGAAAAAGCATCCCCTGGGATTATTAAATTGCTAGCGTTGGGTCGCAAAAAGAGATTTGTCACTTTTGACGATATTCTAAATATATTCCCCTCTGCCGAGCAAGATGTTGCGCAGCTTGAAGAGGCTTTTGCCGCCTTGCTTAGTGCAGGGATCCCCTTTATTGAAGATGCCACTTTACCTGGTCCATCGGAAGGTGAAGTCGGCGAAACAGAGGATATTGCTGAAGAAAAAGTTGACCAGAATGTGATGGAAGATTATCTGGCCAATATAGATACATCAGATACGATCGGTTTGTATTTGAAAGAGGTCAGCCGTGTACCGCTCCTCACTGCAGAAGAGGAGGTGGAGTTGGCCCAGCGCATAGAGCGTGGACGTATGGCTCGTGAAGAGCTGGCAAAAGGCAGCGTCAGCGGTCGGCGGCGGACAGAATTGCGTCGGATGATCGAAGATGGCTGGGCAGCCCGTGAACATCTGATTACGGCAAACTCTCGTTTGGTGATCAGTGTTGCCAAAAAATATATGGGTCGCGGCGTTCCATTCCTTGATCTGATCCAGGAAGGCAATATTGGCTTGATCCGCGCAACGAAGAAATTTGATTATAGACGCGGTCATAAATTCAGTACCTACGCCACCTGGTGGATTCGGCAGGCTGTGACTCGCGCCATCGCTGATCAGGGGCGTACCATTCGTGTGCCTGTTCATATGGGTGATCAGATCAACAAATTGCTCCGTGTTCAACATCAACTTACTCAAAAACTGGGACGTGCTCCCAAGGTCGAGGAATTGGCAGAGGCTTTGGAAGTTCCTCCGAAAAAAGTGGAGAATATGATCCAGGTTGCGCGACGCCCGCTCTCGCTCGAAACTCCCACGGATAATGAAGAGGATTCCGTTTTGGGAGATTTCATCGAAGATGAAGATTCCCCACCTCCCGACGATACCGCCACGCATCACCTTTTGCAGGATCACCTCGTCGAAGTGATGGATAATCTGCCCCCTCGCGAGGTCCGTATTTTGCAATTGCGCTACGGTATTCTTGACGGGCAGGCATATACCCTCGAAGAAGTCGGTCGTAAAATGGGTGTGACCCGCGAACGTGTTCGCCAGATCGAAGCACAGGCGCTCAGTCGCCTGCGACACCCCTCCGTACGACGGAAGTTGCGTGATTATTTAGGTGACTAAGAAATAATACAAAAAACATCCCCGCTCCTGCCGAGCGGGGATGTTGCTATTAAGATACAATTATGCACTCAGAGAGGAGAAGATATTGTCCGAAAAAGCCACATCCTCCCAATTCGATAAACTGATATTGAGTATTGCATTATTGCTGATATTCATTATAGCCACACGCACCCCTGTCGATGCCGATATGTGGTGGCATCTGCGATCCGGCGAAGAAATGGTCATGCAGGGACGCATCCTTCTCGAAGATATTTTCTCCTATACACGTTACGGTTCTCCATGGGTGAATGCCTTTTGGCTTTCAGATATATTGACCTACCTTATTTTCAAGATGGGTGGATATTTTGCTTTGGGTGGTTTTGTGGCGTTAATGACAGTTGCCATATTTGGGATCGTCCTCAAACAAATGCAAGGCCCTGCCTTTTTGCGCGCCCTACTTCTCATCCTGGCTGCGCTAACCGCTGCTCCTATTTTGACGCCTCGACCACAGCTTTTTTCTTTCCTTCTTCTAGCATTACTTAATTATTGGCTTTATTCTCTAAAAAAGGGGACCCCTTTGTTCCCCATTTGGTGGCTAATCCCTCTCTTTGCATTCTGGGCAAATTTACACGGCGGCTATATCTGGGGGATTCTTCTTCTTATCGCCACCTTTGCAGGGGAAGTACTGAATCATTGGTTTGGCGATCAAAAAGAAAAGACCGATTTTCTCCCTGCAAGGACGCTAAAGAAACTCTTTATCTTCACAATACTTGCCATATTTGCTGTCCTGCTTAATCCCAACGGGTTTGAGCTCTGGCGTCTCCCATTTCATACCGTGGACGTATCACTTGCTGCAATTCAAGAGTGGCACTCTCCGGATTTTCACCAGATCAGCTTCCATCCCATGCTTTGGTTGCTCTTTCTCTTTATTTTGGGTTTAGGCAATTCTGGGAAAAAGATTGATTTTAGCGATCTGCTCAAGGTTTTAGGCTTTGCCTATATGACCTTTTATTCCCAGAGGAATATTGCCCCCTATGCGATAGTTCTCCTTCCGGTGATGAGTCATCACCTTGCCCTTACCTGGAAGAATTGGACCGTATCACCCGCAGGGATGCGTGCTCAGCGTTTAAGAGCATCCTCTGCCTCTCAAGAGCTACCGTTTAAAATAACCCGAATGATCAATCGATTGATTATTATCCTGATCGTCGTCGTCGCATTAGGGAATTTATACATCCTAACCCGTCCCGCCAAAATAGACGAAAGTTACCCTCACGCCGCCATCCGCTGGATTGAGGAAGATCGACCCCAAGGCACGCTATTCAATTCCTATAATTGGGGTGGATATTTAATCTGGACCCTGCGTGAATACCCGGTCTTCATCGATGGGCGCGCCGATCTTTACGGTGACGAAATCATCGGTCAATGGTGGCAGGTTGCAGGTGGGGGCGAAGCGGCGCAACAAATCCTTGACGAGTGGGATATAAAACTCATCCTGCTTGAGCCAAGCTGGCCTGTTATCCGGGAGCTATCGCAGTATGGGTGGGAGCTATATTATGAAGATGAGTTGGCTGTAATTTATGGGAAATAATTGGATTTTTTATTTTGGATAAAATTGTAATTATGAAACCCTTACTAATTTCTCTGACAGAAAAAAAAATATTTATTATTGCTGGGTTGATATGGATTTTGGGGTGGATGATCCCTTGGGGAAAAGAGTTATTGTTTCAAGGGAATATTATTTTAGTCTTTCTGCTAGACATGATCAAACTTGGGGTGGCAATTGCATTATTTATCATCCCTGGAATCTTGCTTTATATCCTTTTGACAAAGGATGATGTAGTAGATGTGAAGGATATCTTGCCCATTGGATTTACACTCTCTGTACTCATTATTGCGGTTATTGGATTAGTTGGGCGAATTTTAGGATTATCTTTTACCGTCGTGAAATTCTCTTTTGCTTTGATAGGATTGCTCGAAATTTTTCTTTTGGCATGCTCCAAACCAAGCAATATTTTGGACATGGAAATAGTCCAAAGTTTGTTTTCCAGCGTTATTAAAAATCCTCCCTTGATGCTGGCTTTCCTTTTAGCCATCCTTATGACATTACATGATCAGTTATTTTTTATTGACGATTTGTCTTATCTTGCATATCTAACAAACTGGCAATACTCAATAGAATTGGGGTTTAAAAATTTAATTCATGAAGTCAATGCTATTGAGCATATGAGATTTTGGCTGGCAATGTATCCAATGGGACAAGCATTGCTTGCAGAATTAAGTGGGTTGCCTGGGCTTTTATTATTAAGTAATTATCTTGAACTTTATCTGGTGGCATTTGCCATAATTACATCATATTGGTTTGCGCGAACATTAGGCTTTTCGCGTAAGGCTGCTGGTTTTGCTGTACTCATTCAAGTGTCTTTGTATACTTGGATGTTGGGAGAGGCATTCCCCGTTGGGATGTGGTTCTATCAAAATTTGGCGGAGGATAAAGTCACTGCGGTTTTTCTTCTTGCGCCAGTGTTTTTTGTGTTTCTTCTGAATTTTATTCACATCCCATCAAGAAGAAATTTATTACTCTTTTTATTGAGTGGTTTCAGTATTGCATTAACTCATCCGGTAATACTATTTTTTTCATGTGCAATTGCGTTAGGGATTGGATTTCTTGCCACTATTTCAAAAAAATTAAATGGGCGTGGCCTGGTGCAAATAATGCTACTTTTCGTAATGCTAATGCTTCCGTATGCAGTAATTCGTTTTTCTGATCCCACAGGGGAAGTTAGTGGGGCTTATGACGGAAAACTTGCAAGTACAACATATCAAATTGAGCGATATACAAACATTGTGAGCGATGTTTTTTATGGTTTAAACCCTGGGGTATTAATGTTTTTTGATGTTATACCTGAAAGCAATCTTTATGATACTTTCCAGTATATTAGAATAATCCCCATTATCATAATTATTTTTACAGGATTTATGGCCCTCCCTAAGTTGAGGGAGGGCCCTTTTTACTGGTATCTTTTGTCCAGTATTTTTTTGATATTATTTGCAGCTTTTCCATTTACTGGTTGGATTCTAGG
>NZ_CEYOSI010000200.1:0-747 GCF_982879505.1 Candidatus Desulfolinea nitratireducens | reverse complement strand
TGTGTCTGCGCGTTTGATTTCGCGTGCTTCCTGGTTTGCTCCATTAGGATTAGGTTCTGTGCTTATATTGAAGACTTTTTTATTTTGGTATCGTTCAAGGCGGATTTCAAAAAATGTTTGGGTAAGCAGGCTGGGTACCAGGATTAATGGAACGATCTTAGGATTGATAGTTTGTTTTGTGTTTTTTACCCCAGTTTTAGTTTCTACATTTATGCCCTTGATACCTGCTTATTTTGATGTATTAGACCATAATAAACAATTATCACAAGTCGGTGCATATATTGATCAGGCCACCACGACTCAGGTGATGGTAATTGCCCTCGATTATGTAGATATTCAAATGCTTCCAGGTGTATCGTCGCACACTACTTTGATTTCCTTTCGAGAGGAAATGGATTATAACGGCCATAACAATTTCATGCCGTTAGATGAGGTCCGTGAAAGGATTAAAGCCAGTAATATAATTCGATCTTTAGATCAAACAATGGATCCTGAAGAACGTTGTGGCCTAATTGAGAATTTTGATCTAAGATTTGTGCTGGCCGAATCAAATGAGGTAGATATTTATAAGAATATTGTAGAAAAGTGTGAAATAGCGGTTGAAGAAGCATATCGAACAAAGGAACTGATCCTTTTAGAAATAAAGTAATAATAATATTTGGAGAATCTGAACCCTAAGGAATTCATCTTACTAACTGATGTTACGCGTTTACCAGATTTCGGAGCCTTGCCCCCACCCAGCCTCCC
>NZ_CEYOSI010000199.1:0-6434 GCF_982879505.1 Candidatus Desulfolinea nitratireducens | reverse complement strand
AAGTCGGTTCGACGAAAACACGCCTCTGCCCTCCACTTGAGCCAGTTGAAGCTGCAAACCTATATGAAGCGTTGCTTTTGGATACGATTAACCTGGTTGCAGGTATCGAGAGAGTTGATCTGGCAATTGCAGTCACACCTCCAGAGGCGATAGATTATTTTAAAGAGATTGCGCTACCAGAAACGATTCTGATTCCGGTAGCTTGCGGGGATATTGGTGAGTGCCTTTCCCGGGTTTTAAGAGACCTCCTCAATAAAGGTTATCAGCGTGTGTTGGCGCTCAACTCTGATGGGCCCTCATTGCCACCGAATCGCATTCGATCGGCTATCAAGCATCTTGATCATCATGATCTTGTGCTTGGGCCAGCAGAGGATGGAGGCTATTATCTGATCGGTTTCAAAAAAATCCATGCTGATCTTTTCAAGGATATAAACTGGAGCACGGATCAAGTCCTGGAGCAAACGCTAAAGAAAGCAGATCAAATGGGCCTTAGCCTTCAGCTGTTGCCTCCTTGGTACGATGTAGATACCGCTGCTGATATTGAACGTTTGAAAGATGAGTTGAAAACCCTCCCTATACAAAAGCTTAAGCATACCCGCGTGTTATTTAATCAATGGCTTGGATAAATCTACCTGCAATAAGAAAATATCTGTCCAGTTTGGCTGGCATCATAATGGCGGCCAGTTTCCTTGCGTTGCTTCCGCTTTCCAGCTTGCGTGGCCCTGATACACCCATATTTTTAACCTTTTTCCTGATCGCATCCGGGGGATATATTCTGGCAATTCTTCGATTGAAGGTTGAAGACATATCTTTGAAATGGATTTTTGGATTTGCGATCCTCTTTCGCGTAATCCTTTTGTTTAGCACACCCTCATTATCCGATGATCTCTATCGCTATATTTGGGATGGTCATTTACTCGGTAGCGGGGTTAACCCCTATGCCTTCCCGGTAAACTCCCCTTCGCTGGATTCCTTCTCCACTCCCTTGCGCGGATTGGTCAACCATAATTGGATGGCCTCTCCTTATTTACCAGTTTCACAGTTGATATTTGCCATTGTGGAATTTCTGATCCCACAAAATATGCTGGCCTTCCAGACGACTGCCGTTATTTTTGATCTGCTGACCGGATGGTTGGTGATGGACATTCTCGGAAAGCTGGGGTTATCACGTCAAAATGTGCTGATCTACTTATGGAATCCCCTGGTCATCGTAGAATTTTCGCATGGAGCGCATGTGGATGCTGTGATGATTTTTTTAATGATGCTCGCAATCCGGCTTTTATTAAAGGAATCCCGGCAACATAGCTATTATCGATTCGGATCAGCTATTGCTTTGGCCGCGGCAACGTTAACCAAATTGCTTCCCATTTTGTTGGTTCCACTATTCTGGGGGCGCTGGGGATGGAAAGAGCGCTTAATTTTTGCAGCGATTTTTCTTGGGGCACTAGCATTATTCATCCCTGGTGCCGGTTTGGGTATTGTCGGGCCACAGGATGGAACCGGGGTGTTGGGGGCGTTGCGCATTTATCTTCAATCGTGGAATTTCAACAGTGGCATTTATCATTGGCTGGAAGTATGGCTTTCAGGGTATCAAACACCAGGGGCGGTTCCTGAGGATATCGTTGGCCAAAGACCGATCTACATCGCCAAGGCAATCAGCGCTGCTTTGTTGGGATTAACAATCTTCTTAACGGCCTGGCTGGCATGGCGAATTGAAAAATCATGTAACCAAAACCTTCAAACCAAAAATCTGGCTTTTATTCAATTGGCTTTGCTGCCTCTTGGTGCATACCTGCTTCTCACGTCCACCGTTCATCCCTGGTACGTCACTCTGATCATTCCCCTCTTGTCATTTTTTTCTCCAAGTGATCTTAAATCATCTCCATATAGATCATTCTTTTGGCCCTGGGTATATTTTTCCATGGTAGTGACGCTTTCTTATCTCACTTATCTCGATCCAGATAATTTGCGCGAAATCTACTGGGTTCGCATTGTGGAATATATCCCCTTCTACGGATTACTCCTTTGGGCTTCGTGGCGTGCTATGATTGAGCGTAAGAAAGCAAGACCTGTACCAGTCTAAAAGCGAACTGTACCGTTGAAAGGGATTTATCAATGCATGTCATTTTAGCCATCCTCTCAGGAACCTCACTGGGATATGCCTTTGAACGCGGTGATATGTGCTTTCATAGCACCCTGAGAGGCTTATTTCGTATCCCCAAAGAGCTCGATCTATTTCGAGCCTATATCGTAACCCTTCTCGTGGCCACCCCTTTGGTTTATGGGATGCAAGCCATGGGCTGGATCGATCCCTGGATTCCGCCTTTTAATTGGCAGGCCAACCTTTTAGGCGGACTGATTTTTGGGGTGGGGATGGTCGTTGCATCCTCCTGCATCACCGGATTTTTCTATAAACTCGGACATGGCATGCTCGGCATTTTGGTTGGATTGTTTACCTGGGCTATCGGGGATATCCTCGTCTATCTTGGGCCTCTTTCTGGTTTGAGGGATGCACTCACTGCGACACCTCTCAGAGTTGCAGGAGAAGTTCCAACCGTAAATAATATTCTGGGTTCGATGGGTTGGATCGTCCTCCTGATATTTGGGCTTGCTGCCCTTTTTTGGCTTTGGCGCGCCCCGAAAACAACCCGCCAAACCAGGGATAAACTTTGGGGGTGGTTGCCACTGGGAATCACCGTTGGCTTGATCATTGCAGGTAGTTGGCTTCTGGCCAAAGCGGGGTTTTCAAACTATCCATTTGGCACATCCTATGTGCCAACTCAAATTTATCTGACACTCTTTACCGGTGAAAAATCTTCCCCCTGGATACCGATCACATTAGTCAGTTTGATCCTTGGTGCTTTCATCGCAGCCAAACGCTCGGGTACCTTATGGGTCCGTGGAGAGACGCCCCGCCGCTATCTTGAATTGGGTGCAGGTGGATTTTTAATGGGCGTAGGCGCGGCTATTGCAGGAGGCTGCAATTTGGGCCATGCTTTGGTTGGTGTGCCCTTGCTTTCTCTTGGTAGTATTAGCACCCTCTTTGCGATGGTCGCTGGTGTTTTTCTCGCAAATCAGGCTGCTAACTTTTTTTCGAGGTAAAAAAATATGATCTCTTCTTTTGGAGGATTAAATGGCAATTGATATATTACTGGTAAACCCCGTCTTTCTCAGCCAGAACGAAGCTGAAAAAGAATTGATGAATCCTTATTTCCCTTTGGGTCTGCTTTATCTGGCAGCCTTTATTCGGGAAAAAGGATTTCAGGTAGAGATTTTTGACGGCACCTTTCTGGACGGTACGAAAGATTTTGATGATGCATTGGTACGCCTATCACCAAAGGTAGTCGGAATTACAGCGGTTAAGCCAAACCGGGAAATGGCGCTGGGCCTGGCAAAAAAGGCAGGATCTTTTGGCGCAAAAGTCATCCTCGGGGGACCAGATCCAACCTACAAACCTGATCTATATGCCCTTTCACCGGATGTGGATTTTGTAGTTCACCATGAGGGGGAGTTAACCCTGGTTGAATTACTCCATTTTCTCCTCAAAGAAAACCAAGATCAGGATTTATGCGATATTGATGGCATTGCTTTCGTGGATGAACAGGACGAGTTGATCGTCACCCCTCGGCGTTCCTATTTGCTGAATCTGGACGATCTACCACTTCCCGCTCGGGACCTGATCGATATGGACCAATACCTGCGAATCTGGCGGGAGCATAATGGCTATGCTTCGCTGACCATTTCGGTGGCCCGCGGTTGTCCTTATGGCTGTGAATGGTGTCAGGATGCCGTTCACGGGACAGATTACCGCCAGCGCTCTCCCGAAAGTGTAGTTGCCGAAGTAAAAGCGTTAAAAGATATTTACCAGATCGATCGACTTCGTGTTGTTGATGATGTGGACGGCATCGACCAGGAATGGATCGAATCCTGGGCAAATGCAGCCGAAGCGGAAAATGCCGTCATTCCTTTTGAAGCCCTCAATAATCTTGAGAGACAGGATATTCCCATGCTGGATACGCGGGATGCCCTTTGAGCGAAGCGAAACGTTTATTATCCCACCGTGAGTGGGAACCTCCACGCACCACCAACCGAAGAATAAGAATGCGCAAACCAAATTTCTTTAGCAAAGGATCGCCATTTTTAGCGCATCCTTTACTGACACCTGAGCGAACGAATACAGAAATTGACTTTCTGCTTGCCCAGACTCAAAGTACACCCGGGCATCTGATCCTGGATGTGGGTTGCGGCCCAGGCCGTCATAGTATTGAACTTGCCCGGCGGGGATATCGTGTTGTCGGGATTGATCCATCCGAGGCAATGATTGTTGCTGCCAAAGAACGAGCAAAGGAGGCTGGAGTAAATCCTGAATTTATTCAGGCTCATGGTGAAGATTTTTTGACTGAATATAAATTTGATGCGGCCATCTGTCTGTTTACCACTTTGGGGCAAATTAACGATGATGCATCTTCCCCTAAAATAAACAACCATCCCCTGCTCAACCAGATTTCACAAGTATTGGTTCCCGGTGGACCTTTCGTCCTGGAAGTGCCTCAGAAAAAATGGGTGGTCAACACCCTGAAAGACTCGGATCACTTTGGGGATGATAGAAATTACACTGATATCCAGCGGGCATATGATCCAGAGAGTAATATTCTCAGCGAAACCTTCAGATTGGTCTCGCCAGGAGAAACCAATCAATTTTTCCTTCGCTATCATCTCTATGATGTAGATGAAATCCACATTTTTCTGAATAATGCCGGATTTGAAGTGCTGCATACTTATGGCGATTATCGCAGCGCTCCGGTAACAGAAGAAAGTCCGAATATCGTTGTCGTAGCTCAATTGGAGAGATAAGATTGGACTGGCTTACTGCTGAAATTGGCGAACTCTTGAGTAGGGGATTCGTCCTCACCATTTGGATAACTGGGATAACATCCATTTTTTCACTCCTCCTGGGTATCGGGGTTGGTACGTTAAAACTCATCCAACGTCCGATTACCCGTCAATTAGCGATCATCTACATTGAAATTCATCGTAATGTCCCCGCATTGGTTTTGATCATTTTCTGGGCATTCGCTTTCCCCAATATTTTTCCTTTGGAAATTCGGCGGACAATTTTCTTTGATAATGCCATCATAAGCAAAATCAGTCTTTGGACGGGTCTATCCATACCCTATTACACGCTGGCTGCCGGATTTGCACTGACCCTGAATACCAGTGCGTATCTGGCCGAACTTTTCAGGGCAGGGGTCGGCACTATCGAACAAGAGCATTTGGATTCGGCCCGGACATTGGGCGCGCCAAAAAAAACATTACTTTGGCAGATCATCATTCCGCAGGGAATACGTGCTGCCTTCCCTGCTATTTCAACCCGATTGATCCATAATATGAAAAACACTGCCCTGGCCTCCTTTGTGGCAATGCCCGAATTTTTCCACGGCATCCAAACTGCTATCACCTATTCTTTTCATGCGGTGGAATTGCTGCTATTGGCTTCTGCAGTCTACTTAGGGTTATCTTTCACTTTTTCTTTCTTATTGAGATGGATTGAAAATCGCTTGAATCAGGGATCATTAGTCATTCAAAATGGATAATCAAATTTTGGATCAAATAGAGTTTTTAGCCGCCAATCTTAGCAATTTACTAATTGGCTTCCCTGGACAGCGACCGGGTGGATTACTCCTGAGCCTGTTTTTGGCGGTATTTGGGATTGGGGTTGGATTCCTGATCGCGTTGCTCGTCGGTAGCGGACGTGGATCAAGGGTTTGGCTGATTCGCTGGGGAAGCCGTTTCTATATTGAAATATTCAGAGGCCTCCCATTGATATTATTGTTGGTACTGATTTATCAGATTATTGGGGGTCGCCGTTTTGGTCTTGATATCAGCCCTCGGTTAGCGGCTCTCATCTCCCTGGCGCTGTATAGCGGGGCTTATCAGTCCGAGATAGTTCATGCAGGTTTGCAGGCCGTTCCCATCCAACTTGTTGAATCAGCCAGAGTTGTGGGCGGAAATCCCTGGCAGGTTTTTCTTTGGATCAAAATGCGATATGCAATCCGGGTGATGCTGCCAGCTTTTGTGGGGCAGGCGATCAGCTTATTCAAAGATACCTCTGTTGTGATTGTCATTGGTGTGACTGACCTGATGACAATTGGGCGAGCTGTGCTGGGCAGTGATGTGAAGAATTTGTCTTTCTGGGTCAGTTTATATTTATTTGTCGGTTTTCTATATTTTCTGGTTGCATTTACGGCTTCAACACTGGCAAAAAGATCTGAACATATTCAGCGGTCGGTCGATCTTGTTTATTCGCTGGTAAACTTTTAGCCTTTATCGGCGTCAATTCTAAGTTAATAGTTACGTAATATTTATTGGAGATAATTAATATCTAGCCACCTGACACTTTAATAATTGAATAGTTGATCGGCATCAATTCTCCA
>NZ_CEYOSI010000198.1:0-6481 GCF_982879505.1 Candidatus Desulfolinea nitratireducens | reverse complement strand
CGTGGACGGCTTATTAAACACTAACCGCTCCACTCGTGAAACGCTCAGTTTCCTGGGTGGCGGCTGCTACCAGCACCAGATCCCGGCTGTGTGCGATGAGATCAACTCGCGCGGTGAGTTTCTGACCGCTTATGCTGGTGAACCCTACGAGGATCACGGCCGCTTTCAGGCGCTCTTCGAATACCAAAGTTTGATGGCCGAACTACTCAATATGGAAGTTGTCAACGTGCCCACCTACGACGGATTCCAGGCCGCAGCCACGGCCCTGCGCATGGCCGCACGCATCACCGGCCGTACAACTGTCCTGCTGCCAGCCAATATGGGTGCTGATAAGTTCTCAATGATCAAAGAATATCTAAAACCGGATATCATGATCGAGCGGATTCCATATCAGCCTCAGAATGGCACACTGGACCTGGCTGCCCTGAAAAAGCTCCTCAACCCAGAAGTGGCCGCAGTATATTTCGAGAATCCCACCTATTTAGGGTTGATCGAAACCCAGGTAGAAGAAATCAGTGCCGCGGCGCACGACACAGGGGCGCTGTGCGTTGTCGGGGTGGAACCGCTCTCATTAGGCGTGATTCAACCTCCGGTGGAGTACGGTGCTGATATCGCTTGTGGTGACATCCAAAGTCTGGGCATCCACATGCATTATGGCGGGGGGCACGGCGGATTCATCGCCACTCAAGATGATCCCACCTTTATAATGGAATTCCCTTCCCGATTGTTCGGCGTGGCACCCACTGACGTGGAAGGCGAATATGGTTTTGGCGATGTAGCCTACGAGCGCACATCATTTGCCATTCGCGAAGAAGGCAAGGAATGGGTCGGCACAGCCGCGGCCCTGTGGGGGATCACCGCAGGTGTCTATCTGGCCTTGATGGGGCCGCAGGGCATGGTTGAGGTCGGCGAGGGAATCATGCAACGCTGCCGCTATGCCATCCAAAAATTGACCGAACTACCAGGCGTAAAGGTACCCTTTGACATGGGGCCACACTTTACTGAGTTCGTTGTAGATTTCACTGACACTGGCAAGACAGTTGCCGATATCAATCAGGCTTTACTCGAACAAGATATTTTTGGAGGAGTGAATTTGAACCGCGATTTCCCCGAGCTTGGCGTAAGTGCCTTGCTCTGTGTAACTGAAATTCATACAAAGGCAGATATCGACCGCCTTGCTTCCTCGCTAAAGGAGGTGCTGGGATGAAACCCATCGCCAAAAAACCATCTCCACGCCGTTTCCACCAGGCTCGTTGGGACGAACCAGTCATTTTCGAGTTGAGTCAGACCGGTCAGCGCGGGGTGTTGTTGCCTCCCGTCGAAGCAGAAATCGAAAAACAGGTTGGCAACCCGGCTCAAAAGTTGCCAGAAGCATTGCGGCGCAAAAAGCCGCCGGCTTTACCTGAAATGTCACAAAATCAAGTTTTGCGGCATTATGTCCGAGTATCCCAGGAAACTCTGGGCGTAGATTTGAACATTGACATTGGCCAGGGCACCTGCACGATGAAGTACAACCCAAAGATCAACGATCAACTGGCCAGTACCCCCAAGCTGACCGAACTGCATCCTCTGCAGGATGAAGTCACAGTTCAGGGTATTTTGGAAATAATATATCGACTGGAGGGGATGCTCAAGGAAATCTCCGGTATGGACCGCGTCAGTCTCCAACCTGGAGCTGGTTCAGCAGCGATTTATACGAATATCTGCATGATTCGGGCCTACCACGCCTCTCGAGGGGATGCGCAACAACGAGATGAAGTGATCACGACAATTTTTTCTCATCCATCCAATGCCGCAGCAGCCAAAGTCGCCGGATACAAAGTCATCACCTTGTATCCCGATCCTGATGGTTACCCTGACCTTGAAGCCCTTAAGGCTGCCGTTTCCGACCGTACTGCAGCCTTGTTGATCACCAATCCTGAAGATACCGGCATTTTCAACCCACACATCCAGGAATTCGTGGATGTGGTCCATCAGGCTGGTGGACTATGTTTTTACGATCAGGCCAATGCCAATGGAATCCTGGGGATCACACGAGCTCGTGAAGCTGGTTTTGATGCCTGCCACTTTAACCTGCATAAGACCTTCTCTACTCCGCACGGCTGTGGCGGTCCAGGTGCGGGTGCCAGTTGTGTGACAGATGCCCTGGCCCCATTTTTACCTGTGCCGACTGTGGAATTCGACGGCCAGAAATATTCCCTGAACTACAACCGGCCCCAAAGTATCGGGAAGGTGCGTCCTTTTTATGGCGTGACTCCCAATATATTGCGGGCCTACGCCTGGATCATGAGTCTGGGCGCTGATGGTCTGCGCGAGGTATCCGAGGTCGCTGTGCTGAACAATAACTATTTGCTCAAAAAAGTACTCGAAATTCGAGGTGTCAGCGCGCCTTACGCCAAAGGCAAACACCGCATAGAGCAAGTTCGCTACAGCTGGGAAAAACTCACCGCAGAGACCGGGATCCACTCAGAAGAAATGGCGGTGCGGATCGCCGATTTTGGGATGCACTTCTGGACCAGCCATCACCCCTTTGTGGTGCCGGAACCGATGACACTCGAACCGACTGAAGCCTATTCCAAGGCCGATTTGGATGAATATGTAGCCGTACTGCGCCAAATGGCGGAAGAAGCCTATACTAATCCAGAGATCATCAAGACCGCGCCGCATAACAGTACCGTCCATCATACCCACCACGATCCCTTTGATGACCCTGATGAATGGGCTGTTACATGGCGAGCCTATTTGCGCAAAACAGGCCAGACAAAAAGAGAATAAATGGCAGGCAAGAAATTAGGGTTGATCGTTAACCCCATCGCTGGGATTGGTGGGCGGGTAGGGCTGAAAGGCAGTGATGGGTTGGAAATTCAGCAGCAGGCCCGTGCTCTGGGTGCGGTTCCACTCGCCCAGGAACGCACCGCAGCGGCATTAGAAGTTTTGCATTCGTTTACAGGAGAGTTAGAACTGGTAACTGCTCCGGGCGAGATGGGTGAGCTCGTTGCCCAAAAGTGTGGATTCTCACCTCAGCCTATCTCCGGCCCTCAAAGAGATGGGGGTTTGACGACTGCAGATGACACACAACTTGCCGCCCAGGCCATGCAGGAAGCCAAAGTTGACCTGATCCTTTTTGCCGGAGGCGATGGCACCGCCTGTGATATTTACCAAGCCATCGGAAGTAATTTCCCCGTTCTGGGTATTCCCGCAGGTGTCAAGATCTACTCTGCGGTTTTCGGTATCACCCCGAAGGATTCGGGAGAATTAGCATTAGCCTTCCTGCAAGGAAAAGGGGTTCGAATACATGAAGCCGAAGTCCTGGATTTGAATGAAGATGCATATCGGGATGGGCAGATTTCCACTCATCTTTGCGGTTCCCTGACCATCCCCTATCGACGAAGGCGCGTCCAAAATCAGAAGGTGCCCACCCCAGCCAGCGAAGTTGTCCAGGCACAGGCAATTGCAACCGATGTCGTTGAGCGCATGACCCCCAATCAAGCTTATATCCTGGGTCCGGGTACTACCACACGAGCGATAGCCGAACATCTTGATCTTCCCAAAACACTCGTGGGTGTGGATATTATCACTCGCGATAAACTCCTTGTGAGCGATGTTGGGGAGCAGCAGATTTTGGAAATGCTCTCACACCGTCCACTGAAGTTAATTGTGACACCTACAGGTGGGCAGGGATTTCTTTTTGGGCGTGGCAACCAGCAAATCAGTCCGCGGGTGATTCGCCTTGTCGGTCGGGAAAATATCCTGGTGGTTTGCCTGGCGAGCAAGATCGCTGCCCTGCGAGGGCGTCCATTATTGGTAGATACCAGCGATCCGAAAGTTGACAAGTTGTTAACCGGCTACGTTGAGGTGGTTACCGGGTATCGCGAAAAAATTATTTACAAAATTGCATATTAGTCATCCAAGGTTTCCACGACCTCGGATGTTTGGCAAGTGAAGGAGGTACTATGAAAGGCCTGAAAAATAAACGAGTATTAATCACTGGTGGTGCTAGCGGGATCGGGTTTACCACGGCCGAACGCTTTCTGGAGGAAGGCTCCCAGGTTGTAATCCTGGACCATGATGAAGCGGCTTGCCAACAAGCCAGAAAAAAATTACCCAAATTAAGTGGAATCCTCCTGGCAGATGTTTCCGACGACAAGGCAGTTGCAGATGCGTTTGTTGAGTTAGATGATCTGCTTGGCGGGTTGGATATACTGATAAATAATGCCGGTATCAGCATCCGCAACAAGTTTATGGATATTCCTTCTGACCAATGGCGTTCTGTTGTTGATGTGAATTTGAACGGCATCTTTTATGTGGCACAACAGGCTGCCAACAGGATGTTGGCCGGAGACGGCGGTGTGATCCTGAATATGGGCTCAAGCAACGGACTGGTTGGCTATCACTACTATGCCGATTACAATGCCACCAAAGCCGCAGTGATTGAGTTGAGCCGCTCGATGGCACTTGAATTGGGCCCGACTATCCGGGTTAATGCGGTTTGCCCCGGCTTTATCATGACTCCCATGCAAGCAGCTGAATATACGCCAGAAATGCGCCGGGCCTTTGAAGTTAAGGTTCCCTTGCAGAAACTGGGTACGCCAGAAGATGTGGCAGCACTGTTTGCCTTCCTGGCTTCAGACGAGGCGGGATTCATCACTGGGCAACATTTTGTCATCGATGGTGGTGAGATCGCCGGTGGGCTGGCCAGCCAGGCATAGATACTAATTACCAAGATACGAAGAGTATACAGGAGTAAAAATTCCCGATTCTTCGTACTCCTTTTGGTTCACAAAGGAAGGTACATATGGATAATTTAAAAGATAAAGTCGCGCTGATCACGGGTGGGGCATCAGGGATTGGACGGGCAACGGCTCTACTGTTTGCCGATGAGGGTGCAGCTGTAGCAATAGTCGATATCAACCAGGAAATGGGAGAATCCGCTCAAAAGGAAATCGAAAATCTGGGTGGGCAGGTCATCTTCATTAAATGTGATGTGAGCAAATCTGCCGATTGTCAACTGGCGGTTGAGCAGACGGTGGCAACTTTCGGCGGGCTAGACATCCTCTTTAACAACGCTGGCATTGTTAGCCGCACCAACGTGCTAACAATTACCGAGACTGAGTGGGATCAAGTTATGGGTGTGAACGTCAAATCTGTTTTCTTGATGAGTAAATTTGCCATCCCTTATATGGAAAAACGCGGAGAGGGAAATATTATCAATGTCAGTTCGGGTTGGGGGATTCAAGGTGGTGAAAACGCTATCTCTTACTGTGCATCCAAGGGTGCGGTAACCAACATGACCCGTGCCATGGCGATTGACCATGGACCAAAGAATATTCGTGTTAATGCTGTCTGCCCCGGTGATACAGATACTCCCATGCTGCGATCTGAGGCAGATGGATTAGGGATTTCTTATGATCAAATGGTTAAAGATTCTTCCAAAGGGCGACCCTTGGGCCGAATTGGTACGCCTAAGGACATCGCTCAAGCTGTATTATTCCTTGCAAGCGATACGTCTGCGTTCGTTACCGGATCAATTCTTGTCGTGGATGGAGGGGGGCTTGCTGGAACTGGATAAGAGATTTCAATAATCTCCACGATATGCTCAAAATTTATAAATAGCTACCTTCCATGTCGAAAGAGAGATAACTATGGGAAGACTAAAGGGCAAAAAAACACTCGTTACAGGAGGAGCAAGCGGTATCGGTGCTTCTATTACAGAACGTTTTTTAAACGAGGGCGCACGAGTAATTGTGCTTGGCAGAAGCTCTGATAAGCTGGAAGCGATCAATAAAAAATTTCCGACCTTGGATGGAACTCTTCAAGCCGATGTAGGTAATCCAGTGGAAGTATCCAGCGCATTCGAGGAAGTAGACAGGATATGGGGAGGAATAGACGTATTGATTAATAACGCTGGCATTAGTTTTAGACATAATTTTTTAAATATTACTATTGAAAACTGGGATAAGACAATAAAAACAAATTTAAGCGGTGTGTTTTATGTGGCTCAGCAAGCCGCTCGCCGGATGATCGAGAATGGGAGCGGAGTTATTATAAATATGGGGTCCACCAATGGGATCATCGGGCATCCTAATTACTCAGATTACAATGCCTCAAAGGCAGGTGTGATTCAATTATCCCAATCAATGGCATTGGAACTGGCCCCAAAAGTAAGGGTAAATGTCGTTTGTCCTGGATATGTCCTGACCCCGATGCAGGAAGCGGAGTATACAGAAGAAATGTTACGCGAATGTGAATCTAAAATTCCTTTAGAACGGATGGGACGTCCCGATGAAGTCGCGGCGTTATTTGCATTCCTGGCATCTGAAGACGCCTCTTATATTACAGGACAAAGCTTTGTGATTGATGGTGGTGAAATTGCTGGGGGATTGGCAAGCCAATAATGATATCTGTGCTATGAAAATATTCAAAAAAATTCTAGCCACCTGACACTTTAATAATTGAATAGTTGATCGGCATCAATTCTCCA
>NZ_CEYOSI010000197.1:0-6488 GCF_982879505.1 Candidatus Desulfolinea nitratireducens | reverse complement strand
AGGCGCGCAGCCGTGAAAAAGATCGGCTGATCGTCCATCTCACCTTGAGCGGAAATGCTTCCTTTTCCACCGCCAATTATCTCCAAATGACATCTCGCACAGCAGAGGAGTTTTACAAGACTCCTGGCTCTGTCACTGCGGCATTGCGTGCAGCCGCGACCACACTGAATGGAGATCTTCTCGAACGCAATATGACATCCAGCGGGCAGGGACTCTATACTCTTGGGCACCTCGTTTTGGGTGCGCTGCGAGGAGAACAATTTTATATCCTGGAATCTGGCCCAACCCATGTTTATTGGATGGCAGGGGCAGAACGCAAGGATATTCACGATCCCCTGATGGCCGGACGTGGTCTGGGATTGGGGCAGGCGACCAATTTTTATCTTTCACAACTCACGTTGCGCACGGGGGGACGTTTGCTGATCGCAGCCAAAATTCCTCCCGCCTGGGAGCAGATTCTGCAACGCGACAACCGATCCGCTTCGCTGGAGGCTGTCCGCAGTTTGATGATGACGGAAAGCACCGAAGATGGGAACGCGGTTATGTGTGAAGTACAACCTGGTCGCGGAGAAATGACTATCCTCAAGCCGGTACGATCCGTCTCACTGACCCCGGAAAGTATCTCAAAGAAGATCGCCGAAGAACCGCAAGTCGAGAGTACACCGATAGCCAGTCATCGTCCTGAGCCGCAACGCATCCCACCGTCGCCGGGGATCGATTCAATTGCCGTGCCGCGTAAAGATAGCGTTAGCAAGCCTCCAGGCGTGCTTGTTATTCCAGATTCGATTCCGCGACAGGCGCCAAAACCAGCCCCTACTCCTGACAAAATGGCATCTCCTCCGGTTGAGCATTTTGTCGAAATCAAGGATGATGCCTCTCTCGCCGAGCCGCCGGTTGGCGAGATTTTTGCCCGTGAGGGTGCCCGCACACTTGCGAGAGGGATGCAGGCCACGCGGGAAGGAAATACCCGCCTGAAAAACGCCGTCCGCACGATGATGCCACGTCTTTTACCTGGTAGCGATTCTGAAACCCCTGTTCATCTCCCCGGCTGGATAATGGGACTGATCGCTATCATTATTCCCTTGGTGGTCGTTACCATAGCCAGCATCGTATATTTTCTGTTCGGACGAGACGTGCAATATGAAACGCTATTTGCCGAAGCAGACGCAGCGCGCGCGCGTGCCGTCAGTCAGGATGACCCGGTTGCTGAGAGAATTGCATGGGAAGATGCGCTTGCAAAACTCAATCTGGCGGAGGAGCGTAATATCACCTCCGAATCGAAGGGCCTGCGTGATGAGGCCCAAACAAGTCTGGATGCGCTGCTTGGCATTATTCGGGGCGATTTTCAGCCTGCGGTAAGCGGGTTGCCGCGTGGGATTGAAATCACTGCAATGGCAGCTATTGACACCGAGATTTTTTTGCTGGATTCTGTTAATGGAGAAATCCTACGCGCCTTTTTGCTTGATAGTGGTTATCAATATGATGAGAACTTTATTTGCGGAAGGGGTGAATATGGCGGGAAATCTGTGGGGGTGCTGGTAGGGCTAAAAGCCTTGCCAAAGGCAAATGCGATGGCAGCCTCGGTGCTGGGGATTGATGATCGGGGTAACCTTCTTTATTGTGCAGCCAATCAGGTCCCACAGGCGCTTTCGCTCCAGGAACCCCCGGTTGGGTTTAAAGAAATTACCGCTATCTCGCTGGATTCGGAGGTACTCTATATTTTAGATGCCCTCTCGCGAGAAGTCTGGGTCTATGGTGGGCAGGCCTCCACATTTATTAATTACCCGACTGCATTCTTTGAAAATGCTCCCTCAGGGCTGGAAAATGCAGTTGATATGAGTGTAGATGGTAGCGATCTTTACTTGCTCTTTGCCGATGGGCATCTGGCAAGCTGCACTTACAGTCTGCTTGATACTGTTCCAACACGCTGTATTAACCCGGCCACGCTTATTGATACACATCCAGCTGCTGGTGGGGGTGATAGCTTTGGGCAAGCTCACTTTACCCAAATGCATCTCTCCACCCCACCTGATTCTGCGCTGCTACTTCTTGACCCTAAATCGCAGGCAGTTTTCCGTCTTAGCCCGCGCTCTTTTGAACTCCAAAACAAAATTCACCCTCGCAGTGATCACGAAGGCCCCATTTCCAGTGTCGCCCTAACAGCGATGACAACAAATTCTGCCCATGTTCTATTCATTGCACAAGGTGGCAAAATCTATCAGGCTGGCGATGTGCCTTAGTATGATAAAGCCGATTTTTAAAAATCGCTAAGCCTATAATAGGAGGATTCATGTCTTTTTTACTCGACCTTCTGCGAAAAATTTTTGGATTTGGAAAAAAACCCCCTGCTCCGAAACCAGACCCAAAACCTGCTCCCCCTGTAAATGATCCAAATGAACCCGCAAATATTACCGTTAACCGTGTTCTGGCCATTATTTACAATCCGACAATGGATGCTGAGATAGGCGAAAAACTTGCCGACCAGGCAGGTTGGCATCGCCCCGCCGACCTTATGACTGGTTTCTCTGCCGATCTACAGGAAACCAGTCATGGCATGGTGCGCAATGAAATAATCGAGCGCATCGAAGTGGATGAATTCCCTGTCAAGGCAGATGGATTCCGATACTCGCCCTCTCAATATCTCGATGTCTTGCATGGGATCACCCCGCAGCATGAACCTCATCAGGTAGATTATCAGGCTATCCTGGGTGATTTTAACATTGCCGAACGCGTTGAAAATAATGAGATTGATGAGGTGTGGGTTTTCGCCTTCCCCTACGCAGGTTTTTATGAATCGGTCATGGCTGGCAAGGATGCCTTTTGGTGCAACGCACCTCCTTTGGAAGGGACAGCTCATATCTCCCGTCGATTTTTAATGATGGGTTTTTCTTATGAGCGCGGTGTTGGAGAAATGCTTGAAGCCTTCACGCATCGCATTGAATCAATCATGAAAAAGACCTTTGCCAAGACAAGTGGCGATGCCAATCTTTGGAAACGTTATACACGTTACGACAAAAAGAATCCCGGGCAGGCCAACCTTGGCAACGTCCATTTTGCCCCCAATAGTCTTCGCGATTACGACTGGGGTGACCCCCGCTTTGTTTCCAGCAACTGTGACGATTGGTACAACTTCCCTGATTTTCAGGGTATCACCCGTCAGGTGAATGCCAGCGAATGGGGCAATGGAGATATTCGCCTGCATCATCGCTGGTGGATGGACCACATCCCTCACGTCGCCGGGCGGATCAATGGTATTCATAACAACTGGTGGCAATATATTATGGACCCTCAAAAGGTGGAGGTTTAAGCTCCCAAGGGAACAATCAAGTTACGTAGTTGAGAATTTACGGTATATCCCCAAGAAAAATTGATGTGAATCTACAGTCTCTGAGCGGAGATGAAGCGAAGCATAATCGAAGTCGAAGAGCGATTCTTATAAACTCGTCCTTCACCCTATCGGGTACAGGCGACTACGTTCCACGCCGCTCAGGAACTGTACATTATTTACAAGATCTGAGTGTGCCCCACCTCACTGTCGGGATAAGAAAAAGCGCATCGCTCCAAAATTTGGCTTGCTTCCGCTAAATCAGGCCTGATGCGCTTCTTCTTTTACTTTTTTCCAAATTTGATACAGACCCAGATTCCCCGTTGCCCCATCAGAATAAAAGCTCTCAACTACATGGAAACCGCTCAGCTTGGCGAGACGGGATAACTCATCTTCGCTGAAATGGTGAACATAGCGGTAGCCTTTTCCGCCACGTCGCCAATCCAGCAGATAATCTCCCGAGTCAACATCGGCTTGCGCCAAACCAACCTGCTCCCATTGCTGGATGCGGGCGCGCAATCGTTCGCTATTCAGAAATTGCCAATTCGAGTGGATAAATTGCCCACCTGGGGCAAGCCGAGCATAGATATTATTCAGAATGCGAAGCCGTATCTCTTCGCCGGGAATGTGGTGCAGCGTGGCAAAAGAGGTAATTATTGACCACGGTTCACTGATTTCTGACCATTGCTTCGTAGTAATATCCATCGCCAGAAATCGGGCAGAAAACCCCTCGGGGATCTGCTCAGCGTCGTTGAGCAGGGGCAAGCTGAAATCCACGCCGAGAACCGATGCGCGGTGACCACTTCCTGCCAGTTGCCGGAGAAATTCTCCATTGCCACATCCCAGGTCCAGGATCGAATCATCCTGGCCGATCCGCTTCAGGATTTTTTGCACACCAGGCTGGATGCGCCCACGTGTGGCGGAAAACTCCCCGCCGAAACTCTGATAGAATTGACGATTAAGTTCGATGACCTGGTTAATGATCTTTTTATCCATCTATCCATTATATCTTGTGAGTACCTGTGTCTGAAGCAGAGATCTGGCTAAAATCCCGTGCGATCACACCCGAAAAGATGCGGCTGGCGCGTTTGGCGTTGGCTGAAATTCGCGCTGGAGAAGAAGCGCTGACAGCCCTGAAGCATCATCCCACTACGGATGGTTATATTGGCAAATACGCGCTGGTTGCGGCCTATAACGAAATGGTGGCAAGTGGTGAGATGATGGCGGATGGCGAAATTTTGGCACGCATCCGCATGAAACCGGTCCGGACACTCTCAGGCGTAACGACGGTAACAGTGCTTACCAAGCATTATCCCTGCCCGGGGAAGTGCATTTTTTGCCCCGATGATGTCCGGATGCCAAAATCATATTTGCCAGATGAGCCGGGTGCGATGCGCGGTTTACATCATGAATTTGATCCATATGCTCAGGTGGCTGCACGGCTGGAAGCATTACAGGCCGTCGGGCATCCGACCGACAAGATCGAGTTATTGATCCTTGGCGGAACGTGGAGTGCCTATCGACGTGACTACCAGGAATGGTTTGTGAAGCGGTGTTTTGATGCGTTAAATATTAACCACGAAGAGCACGAAGGGAAAAACAATATACTAAAAGACCCCGCGGACTCTGTCCGCTCTGTGATAAATCCTGGAGATTTGGTGGAGGCGCAGGAAATCAACGAAACTGCTGCGCATCGTAACGTGGGCCTGGTGATCGAGACTCGCCCGGACGAAATCACAGCGGGCGAATTGGCCTGGCTCCGTTATCTTGGTGTCACCAAGATCCAGATGGGGGCGCAAAGCCTCGACGACAAGATTCTCGCGTTAAATAAACGCGGACATACCGTGGGTGAGCTGAGAAGCGCCATGTCGCTGCTGCGCGCGGGAGGCTTCAAGATCGTGCTGCACTGGATGCCCAACCTTCTCGGCGCAACGCTGGAATCTGATCGCGCAGATTTTCTGCATCTTTGGGATGGCATCGCTCCGGACGAGATAAAAATCTACCCGACACAATTACTGGCGGAGACAGAACTGCATGAATACTGGCAGCGTGGCGAATATAAGCCTTATACGACCGAAGAACTGATCGCCCTGATTGCCGATGTGAAGCCGAGTATCCCGCGTTATTGTCGCGCGAATCGCGTTATTCGTGATATTCCCTCCCCCAATGTGGTTGAAGGCAATAAGCGGACCTCCCTGCGTCAGGACGTACATCTGGAAATGAAAGAGCGTGGAACGAAATGCGAGTGTCTGCGCTGTCGCGAGGTACGGGGAAAAAGAATTGATACTGAGAAACTAAAACTGGATGATCTTATTTATCAGGCTGAGTACGCCGAGGAACATTTCATCTCATTTGTCACTCCCGATGATAAGATCGCTGGTTTTCTGCGACTTTCGCTTCCTGGTAAAGATGCGCCAAAAACTGAAATTTCTGATCTTTCAGGAGCGGCGATCATTCGTGAGGTTCATGTTTATGGTCAATCCCTGGAGGTCGGTGCAGAGAAGAGCGGATCAGCACAACATGCCGGCCTCGGCACACGACTGATGGAGAAAGCAGAGCAAATTTCTCGTGCGAGCGGTTTCGAGCGGTTAGCAGTCATTGCTGCAGTTGGTACTCGGGAATATTATCTTGACCGTGGTTTTGAGCGCGGTGAGCTCTATCTGGTTAAAGAGCTCAAATAACAATGACAAATCCTTTGCTGATGAGTGTCGCTGGATTAGCGATTGGATTTATGATCGGCCTGACAGGGATGGGAGGTGGCGCGTTAATGACACCGTTCCTGATCTCGATGATGAAATTTGATCCTGTTCTGGCAGTGGGTACAGATTTGGCTTTTGCCGCAATCACAAAGGTTGTTGGGGGTCTTGGGCATCATAAAGAAAGCAAAATTTCCTTCAAACCAGTTTTGTGGATGGCGATTGGAAGCATCCCGGCATCCATATTGGGGTCGCAATTTATTTTGCGTCAAACGGATAATCGTCATCTCATTGAAGATTTTCTCCCCAATTTATTGGGTTGGACATTGATTATAGTAAGCATCATTATCATTGCACGTGTCTTCCGCTTATTAGGACCCAAAAAGGAATCGGAAGTCCGATATCCTTCTTCCTGGGCATTGATTGGGATTGGGGCAAGTGGTGGCGTATTGGTTGGGATGACTTCG
>NZ_CEYOSI010000196.1:0-6536 GCF_982879505.1 Candidatus Desulfolinea nitratireducens | reverse complement strand
AATTTTAGCGATAGTTTCTGGAGAATATGGCGAACGCCATGTCAAAAATATCAAAGCCCACGGGCCATCGTCATGGAATATTGAGACATGGCAGGCGCCCGCTGTATTGCCACCCGTTATTGATTATCCTGAAGATTATATTCCTGAGACATTCCCACCGGCTGATCTGATCCTCTCCTTTGCAGAGCATCGCGGTGTGGCTGAACTGATCCCCGAGATCGCAGAAAAAAACGGTGCGAAGGCTGTCATCGTTGCCGTAGATAACGAAACCTGGCTGCCACGCGGATTGGCCCGTCAGCTTCGGGGATGGCTGGAGAGAATGGATGTTGCCTGTGCCACGCCAAAACCCCTATGCTCATTAACCGAGCATGATTACGGGATTACCCGCCGGGACAGGCTGGCCTATGAGAGCCCGGAAATTTCTGCATTTGCAGAATATTTCGGTCAACCCGATCTGAAAGTGGAAGTTGATCCTGAAACGCGCACCATCTCATCTGCCAAAGTAAACCGGGATGCCGTTTGTGGATGTGCGCGTTATGTTGCAGAGGGGCTGATCGGATTGTCAGTTGACGAAGCCGAAGAAAAAGCTGGATTACTCCATCATCACTTCCCCTGTCTGGCCAGTATGACAAAACTGGACGATTTCAACCACGATACGTTGATGCATGAATCCGGTCATCTGGTTGTGGATAATATTAGTGAGCAGATCAAGCCCTTTAAAAACACAAAATATATCTCGCCTGGAAAACGAAGCCCTTAGAAAAGTAATGGGATGGATCAAAACCTGGTGCAAAATGTCATTGCGAACTGCTGAAGACAGCGCGGCAATCTCATACTTTAGGAGAGAAATGAACAGTCAAATATACGATTACGTCATCATTGGTTCTGGTTTCGGCGGCTCAGTATCTGCAATGCGGCTGACCGAAAAGGGCTATTCTGTTCTCATCCTTGAGCGCGGAAAACGCTACCGAGATAAAGATTTCCCGAAAAGCAACTGGAACCTCCCCAAATTTCTCTGGATGCCCAAAATGCGTCTTTTCGGCTTTTTCGAAATGACCTTTATGAACGGCTTGCTCGCGCTGCATGGCAGTGGCGTTGGTGGGGGAAGTCTCACTTATGGCAACGTGCTGATGGAGCCGGATGACAAGCTCTTTAGAACCGCCGGATGGCAGCATCTCGCCGATTGGAAAACGCTTCTCGCCCCACATTATGCAACCGCCCGCCAGATGCTGGGGGTAACACCCAACCCCAAACTCTGGCCTGCCGATAAGGAGCTTCAACAAATTGCGGGCGAGTTGGGATATGCGGAAAGCTTCAAGCCAACAGATGTGGGTGTTTATTTTGGTGACCCCGATCAGGAGGGAGAAACCGTCCCGGACCCATATTTTGACGGAAAAGGTCCGGAACGAGCCGGGTGCATCCACTGCGGCGGTTGTATGGTGGGCTGTCGGGAAAATGCAAAGAATATGCTCACGAAAAATTATCTCTACTTTGCGGAGAAAAATGGCGCAGAGATCATTGCGGAGGCGAAGGTTGTGGATATTCAACCGATTAGCCAATCGCTCAAGGCGGCGTCCCCGCCGCCGAGGACGGCGGCTAGAGCAATTGATAAAAAAGAAACTCACGCAGATATGGCTGGCCCAGGTTATCGGGTCATGTACCGGTCTTCGACATCACTCGTCAAACGGCAGCAAACTGAAGTTCACGCGAGAAACGTGATCGTGGCTGCAGGTGCAATCGGCACCATGGAGTTACTTTTCCGCTGCCGCGACGAGACCCGATCCCTCCCAAAAATTTCTCAACGCCTGGGCGATCAGGTCCGCACCAATTCCGAAAATATCATGGGGGTCACCACTCGCAATAAAGAGGTAAATTACTCAGAGGGCATCGCGATCACGTCTATTTTTCAGGCGGATGAGGTGACCCGGATCGAGCCCGTAAAATATGCGGACGGGGCTTCCTTCATCCGGTCGATGACTGCGCCGTTGGTCGAGGGGGATCACCCGATCTGGCTGCGTTTTGCAAAGACACTCTGGGAGATGATCCGCCACCCAATTGATTTTCTCTACTCAAAATTCTTTGCGCGCTGGTCGAAATTTACAACCATTTTTCTGGTCATGCAAACTGAAGATAATTTGACGCATGTCCGACCGGGACGCAATTTCTTTACCCTTTTCCTCAAGGGACTGGTATTGAAGCCCGATGCCGATTATCCGATCCCAAAGCAAATTCCGGTTGGGAATCAGGTCATCCGGACTTTTGCCAAGCGGACGAATGGCATCCCACAGGCGGCCTTTACCGATAGTTTGTTCAACTTCCCGACAACGGCGCATTTTATGGGCGGTGTCCCTATTGGAAGTGACGATACCGAAGGCGTGGTGGGAATTGATTGCCAAACCCATCATTACCCGGGTTTATATGTTGTCGATGGCTCGATCATGCCGGGAAACCCGGGGGTGAATCCCAGCCTGTCGATCACCGCGCTGGCTGAATATGCGATGAGCCTTGTGGGCGAAAAAACAATATAGCAGGTGTTAACATTTTTTCAACAATTCTTTGCTAAAATTTATCAAACAATGACAGAAAGATCGATTTAACAAATTTATTACTTGTTTTTTTTTCAGGAGACACTCAATGGCAAAAGCCTCTAAAACGGATGCACAATCTTTTTCGTTCAAAGCTGAAACCAAACAGCTGCTTAATATTCTGATCCATTCCCTTTATAAGGATCCGGAAGTATTCCTGCGGGAGCTATTATCCAATGCTTCGGATGCGCTTAACCGCGCTCATTTTGAGATGCTGACCAATCAGAATATGCTTGATTCAGAGGTGGAGCTCAATATCCGCATCACGGCAGATAAAGATAAGGGGATGTTGACCATCCAGGACACCGGGATTGGGATGACGAAGGATGAGATCATCGAAAATCTGGGGACTATCGCCCAATCGGGTGCGCGCAATTTCATCGAAGCAGCCAAAGATAAAGAAGTGGATATCGCTCAAATGATCGGGCAGTTTGGAGTCGGTTTCTATTCCGTATTCATGGCGGCCGAATGGGTTCGAGTGACTTCACGCTCCCACAAGTCACGCGCGAAGGCGGTCAGTTGGTATGCCACCGGGGAGGATAATTTCGAGGTCAACGCTGCTGAGATGGACGAACGCGGCACAAAAATCGAAATCAAGTTGAAGAAAGATGCGATTGAATTTGCTGAAGAGTACCACCTGAAAACCATCGTCAAAAAACATTCAGACTATATTGGCTTCCCGATTTATGTCGGTGAGAGCGATGAGCAGGTCAATAAACAGACCTCACTCTGGCGCACACCCAGAAGTGAGGCCAAAGACGAAGAATATCAGGATTTCTATCGGCAGCTCACATTGGAATTTGAAAAGCCTTTGCTCCATATCCATGCCGTCACTGATGCACCGGTACAGCTTTATGCGCTGCTTTATGTTCCCAGCAAAGGAGAACGGGGTATGTTTTCCCTGCGAAAGGATGATGGACTTAAGCTCTACTCCCGCAATATTCTGATCGATGAATATAATAAGGACCTGCTCCCTGAATATCTGCGTTTCGTCCAGGGTGTGGTCGATTCGGAGGACCTGCCTCTAAACGTCTCCCGCGAAACCGTACAATCCGTCGGTCTGATGCCCAAACTGAAAAAGATCGTCACCGGGCAGGTCATGCGGGAATTGGAAAACCTCGCCAATAATGATCCTGAAAAGTTCAATACTTTTTGGGAAGAATTTGGGATCTATCTTAAACAGGGCATCGCTGCTGAACCTCTGAATACTGAAAAAGTGCAGCCCTTGTTGCGTTTCAAAACCAATCTTCACACAGAAAGCTGGTCATCCCTGGATGAATATATTGAGCGGATGAAGGTTGAACAAAAAGAGATCTATTATATTATCGGTAACGACCCCAAATCGGTACTGCTCAGTCCGCACCTGGACTATTTCCAGACACAAGGAACCGAGGTATTACTCCTGACAGATCCAATGGACTCCTTCATGCTGATGGGATTGCAAAAATATAAGGACCATGATCTGAAAAACGTCGCCCAGGCAGATGTTGAAACACCGGAAGCAGGCGAAAAGGAGGGCGAAGCGGAAAAAATTCCCGAGGGTGAATTCGGTCCGTTGATCGAGCGCTTTAAGGGAATATTGGGGGAACGTGTTACAGATGTCCGCGCCAGCAATCGATTGTCGCAATCGGTTGCCCGCCTGGTCGACCCGGATGACAGTTTAAACCCGGAGTTGCAGCGTGTTTACCAATATCTTGGCAAGGAATATGAGGTGCCCAAAAAGATCCTCGAGCTGAATCCTTCTCATACAATTTTGAAACTGCTCATCACAAAAGAATCGGACTCTGATCTGCAAACGGAAATCATCGAGCAAATCTATGAAAGCGCATTGCTGGTGGAAGGGCTGCACCCCGATCCATCCAGTATGGCACCACGCATTCAGAAACTAATGGAAATGCTTCTTTCGTAATTCAAAATATCATTGGACTTCCGCATTGTATTAGTCCTTATCCCAATGCTCTGCGTTGGGGTATTGTTAACAAACAGCAACGCAGAGCATTGCTGCAAGATAAAATATATTTAAAATAAAAGGTCCCATTCCTTTCAAAGGAACGGGACCTTTTTCGTTTAGCTATGATTTGCAACGTAACTTGCTACTGCCTCAGGGAATAATCTGCGTTTTCTCCGCAGACAGCTCTAGCTTGAACTTCCCCAGACGTTTACCCAGTGCTTCATAGAAACGCCGGGCATCTTCTTCCTTCTCGAAGGCGCAGACGAAATCATCGAACAAATCTATGAAAGCGCATTGCTGGTGGAAGGGCTGCACCCCGATCCATCCAGTATGGCACCACGCATTCAGAAACTAATGGAAATGCTTCTTTCGTAATTCAAAATATCATTGGACTTCCGCATTGTATTAGTCCTTATCCCAATGCTCTGCGTTGGGGTATTGTTAACAAACAGCAACGCAGAGCATTGCTGCAAGATAAAATATATTTAAAATAAAAGGTCCCGTTCCTTTCAAAGGAACGGGACCTTTTTTGTTTAGCTATGATTTGCAACGTAACTTGCTACTGCCTCAGGGAAGAAATCAGCCAGATCGGGGTGCATCTTGTCGAAATTGGCCTTGAAGTCGAGGCTCTGCCCATACATCGTGGCGAGGCCCAGCAATTGATCAAGATTCGGCGTCCAGAAGTAATCCATATGCTTGCGCCAGCGACCAACGATGGCCTGGACTTCAGGCGAGTCCGCCCCTTTGGACATGGCTGCGATCATATCGGTATAAACCTGGTTTCCCTCATCCATGATAGCCTGCTTTTTCTCGGCTGAGTAGCCCTTCCACTTGCGATTGGAAGCGCGGACAGTTTCGGGGTCATATTTACTCTCAGCCTCTTTGGCATATTTTTCCTGTTCTTCATCGCCAAAAGCTTTAAACAGCGCTTTTTTACTCATCTCTTTTTCTCCTTTCAAATGTTTAATCGTATCTTCCACCGTGCTGATCAGATTCTCGGTGCGCGCCATGCGTGCCCGGAGGGCGTCCCAATGCGATTCGAGGGCTTTGATCTGATCAAAATCGGGCGCATCCAGCAGAGAGCGGATCTCCTTTAAGCTGAAATCCAATTCCCTGTAGAAGAGGATTTGCTGGAGGCGCAACAGGGCTGCATCGTCATATTGACGGTAGCCATTTGCGGCGATCTCGGCTGGCTTGAGCAAACCAATTTGATCATAATAGTGCAGCGTGCGCGCGCTGACTCCGGCCAGGGTGGAAAGTTCTTTTACGGTGTACATAGAAACCTCTGTCTCTGCGAGGAATCCCGAAGGGGTAACGTCGCAGTCTCCTGCTGGCGCGGAGATCCCACGTCAGGCAGACGCCCTCCTCGCGATGGCTACGTCAGTATAAACCCTGACGTTAGGTTAATGTCAAGGGAAATCATTCGGAGGGTTTCAGAGATTTTTTGGGGGAGTGCCTAAATTAGCGGGGAAAGCCTGACTTGTCTTTGCGAGGAGGGTTTTGTCCGACGAAGCAATCTCCCCGACAATCTTGGGGATTGCCGCTCTCGCTACGCTCGCGCGCAAGGACCAATACTCACCAACTTAGCCACTCCCGTGACCTGGAGGACACTGAACGCTACCCAAATCCTTGTCATAATAAACACTAAGTTTGATGGTTATACAAAGGGAGTCGGTCGGAAAAATTCCCTTCATCATCAAAATACACTCCCCTTTCAATATTTTATTATGAGCAATTTCTCTGGTCTTTTTTTCGATCGTGGTCCTGACAGCTGACCCGATACCTTCGATCCCCAGGATTATCCCGCGCAGGGTTAATATAAATTCTTATATAAAGATACAGACTTAGGCATGATCTTTGGTCATAGTAGACAAGTACTTATACTGTTATACTTTGTATATTACCACTCTTGGGGGTGGATATACAGCAAGCTTCGGATATACACAGTTGAACGAACGTTTGTTCTACTGTCTATTAAGTGGGACAAAATGGAATAAGAA
>NZ_CEYOSI010000195.1:0-6543 GCF_982879505.1 Candidatus Desulfolinea nitratireducens | reverse complement strand
ACCACATTTCTTGGTGGACGTACTTTGGAGCGCGGCGCAGTATGGGGCATGATGATTATCGCAGCCCTGCTTGCCTTCGAGATATTCAACTTTAGCACTACTGATTTTGCATTGCGAGATGTTCTAGGAGAGTTGCGCTTTATGGGCATCCGCTGGGCAACTATTTTGGCAGTTGCTTTTTGTGGAATTGATTTTGCTGGAGTCGCGCGTCTATTTACCCCCGAACAAGGGCGTGATGAACCAGCTGAGGTCTGGTATCTTTTTGGTGCCTGGCTTTTGGCAGCTATCATGAATGCCATGCTTACATGGTGGGGCATATCTGTTGCGATTATAAATAATGGACATGTTGGTAGTGCTGTAGTTAGTTCCACAACAATGACAAAATTCATCCCGATTTTTGTGGCAGTTATGGTATGGTTAATCCGCGTGCTTATTATTGGCACATTTTCGATTGCGGGAGAGCGTCTGTTTAGCCAGGACACAAGTAAACGTGCTCAACGAGTATCATCTCAGAAAAATCCAATAACCCATACCAGGAATATTCGACCACAGCCTGCAACAAATCGAGCTTCTTCAACTTTTCGACCTGCGCCCAAGGCTTCTCGTTCTCAGCCGAATTTCAGTCCAGAGCCGACCTACCAGAACATGGCTGCGTCCAGTGGGCGGCAACAAAGTTTTGATGGTCGAGATCAACACAATCGCGAATATAGCGACAATTCCTAGGAAAGATAACTCAGTGTGAAATATGTACGATGATTACGGTGTGGACGATGAAATTTATTCCGATGACACACACTGGGAGACAGCCGATAATGAAAGCGAAGGAAATGGCTGTCTCCCAATATTTATACTGCCTCCAATAGCGGTTATTATTGTTGGAATTCTCCTTGTTTTTTCATTAGGTGGACTAAATGGACCGATCTTTTCGGATGTTGAAGCTGCTGCCCCTTATGCAGAGCTTTATGCTACTCACCCGGGATTGTCGCCCTTATTTACTCCTGAGATTCAGTTTTGGGGAGAAGAAATCATAGGCTGGGCTGCCCAAACAGGACTGGATCCAAATTTGATCGCAACCGTGATGCAAATCGAATCTTGTGGTGATTCCAAAGCAAGATCTGGTGCTGGGGCAATGGGATTATTTCAGGTGATGCCTTATCATTTTGAAGATAGTGAGAATCCATATATCCCTGATGTGAATGCCCTGCGCGGATTGGGCTATCTCCAGAAATCATTGGATACTGCCAATGGAGATTTTCGCTTGGCTTTTGCAGGCTACAATGGTGGGATTGGCGTCATACCAAGGTCAGAAGCTTCCTGGGCTGCGGAAACTGTAAGATATGCTTATTGGGGGAGTGGTATTTATGCAGATGCTTTGCAGGGCGCCTCGGTTAGCGCACGGCTGGATGAGTGGCTGGGCAGGGGTGGAGCGAGTTTATGTTCCCAGGCACGCGCCAACCAATAAATTAAACAGGACTGACGCAAAATACCTTTTTTCTCACTGCGTTGTAGCCTGTCTACAATACCCCAACGCAGAGCATTGGAACTAGGGCTAAAAAAATACGTAAGTCCTATTAAATATCAATCTTCTACAGAGAGGTGTTTGCTTTTCCTGGAATCGAAAAGGGGTAGCGAAATCGTAAAGGTTGACCCTTCTCCTTCAATGCTTTCTACATCAATTTTCCCATCATGGTTGGCAATGATCCAATAGGCGATAGAGAGTCCCAGCCCAAAGCCGGAGGCTTTTGATCGGGTGCGGGATTTTTCGGTGCGGTAGAATCGATCAAAAATATGGGGAAGATCTTCTGCGGGAATCCCAGGCCCGGTATCGCGGATGATGAGACGGGCTTCCTTGCCCACCTTGGAAAGGCTCAGGAATATTTCTCCTCCTTCGGGAGTATATTGAATCGCATTCGAGACAAGATTTAGCAAAACTTGTTTGAGCCGATCTCGATCTCCCTGAATTTGGATCTGGTCAATCTCACTCAACTTGAGCATCAACTTATCTCCGGCAAGGATATGCATTTCCTGAATGACTTCAAAAAGCAGGCTGTCGAGTTCAAGGGCATCCTTTTGGAGAGGAATTTTGCCGGTCTCAGCCTGCGCGAGGAGAAGCAGATCACCAACCAGGCGGGTGAGCCGATTTGCTTCCTGATCGATGCTAACGAGAGTTTCTTCGTCAACGGTATTCATGCGTCGCATAAGACCAACGTTTCCCTTGATTACAGTCAGGGGCGTGCGAAGTTCATGGCTGACATCTGCAAGAAAGCGCTGTTGGGAGGTGAAGATTGTCTCGAGTCGTTCCAGGGTTTGATTGAAGGCAAGCACAAGCTGACCAACCTCGTCATTGGGAAGATGTTTGTACGGAATTCGGCGGGAGAGATCATCTGCGCGATTGATTTGCTCCGTGGTCGCAAGAATGGTATCAAGTGGGGCAAGAGAGCGTTCAATTGTCAGCCATGAGCCAATTCCTGCGATGATGACGGCGAAGATTGCGGCCATAATGAGAATATAAAGCAAGTCCTCACGGACAGAGTCGACAACTGCCAGGCTGGATGCTACTTGCATCGTTCCTGCATCGCGCCCACCTACACTGAGAGGCAGGCTGAGAACGCGCATATGGACACCATGATAATCAATGCTGCGAAAGTTAGCCTCAAGCGATACCAATCCCTGATTATCCAGTGCTTCAGGGAATTGAGCCGATTCTAGCGAGGTAGAAATAAGACGACCATGGCGATCCCAAACCTGAACATAGACATTCGTGGATATATCGAGCGGAGGTAAACGAAGGATGGTCAGTTCGCCAACCGCATCAACACGTGCGATTTCCAGTATGTCTTCCGCGGTGTTATTGAGTAAGTCATCAATCTGATTAACGAGGGTTACGTTGACAAGGGCATAAACAGCCATGCCAAAAAGAAGTATAACTCCCCCCATGAGAGTGGAATAGAGTAAGGTCAGTCTGCCGCGTAGCATCGTTGGTTATTCGGTTTTTAAAGTGTTTCGAACCGGTTAAGGGCTTTTATTTGATCGATGGATGCCTGTTAGGGCATCTCGCGCATTACGTAGCCAACGCCACGCACGGTGTGAATCAGGCGCGCTTCATCACCAGCTTCCAGTTTTTGACGTAAATAGCGAATATAGACCTCCAGGACATTGCTTTCACCGCCGAAATCATACCCCCAAACACGGTCAAAAATCACTTCACGGGTTAAAACCTGCCGTGGGTGGCGCATGAAGAGATCCAGCAATTCATATTCTTTGGCGGTCAGCGAAATGATTCGATCCTCGCGGGATGCCTGTCTTGAGCCCGTATCTAATTTGAGATCGAGAAATTCAAGGATGGGGATCCGTTTAACCTGCGTGCGTCGTAACAACGCGCGAACGCGCGCCAGCAACTCATCCAGATTAAAAGGCTTGACGAGATAATCATCTGCACCGGCGTCCAATCCCTGGACACGATCCTGAATAGTATCTTTGGCGGTTAACATAACAATCGGGACTTCGCCCCCAGTCCTTAAACGGTGGCAAACTTCCAGTCCGTCCATGCCCGGCAACATCCAGTCCAGCACAACAAGATCGGGTTGGTTGTCTCGTGCCATCAGCAATCCACTGCGTCCATCCACTGCCGTATCCACAACATAGCCCTCATAGGCAAGCCCACGCTGAAGCAACTTCAGGATCGCAGGATCGTCTTCAATAATTAATATTCGTTCGCTCATCATTCTCTCCTCTTAAAACACAGCAATTCAATATTTCACTTTAATATACTGTGAGTACGATTATCTTTTATGTTATTTGCTTTCGGCGCAATTTCAGAAAATGCATTGCACTGGCTACCTGAGAATTGCTGATTAAAACTATACCACATACACGCGTTGGTTTATTTGGTAAAATCAGAAAATGCCCCATATTTTTCCCCCGGAAATACCCAAAGGTAAACGTCTTTTCGATTTGCTGGTGGCCTTTCTTGCCCTGATTATATTTTCACCTGTTTTGTTGATTATTGCCTTGCTTGTCCGCATTTATCATGGAGCGCCAATTCTCTTCAAACAACAGCGCCCTGGCTATAAAGAGGTTCCTTTTTTCATCTACAAATTCAGGACGATGACAAACCGTGTCGACGCGCAGGGAAATTTGCTGCCGGACGCCAAACGTTTGACCCGGCTTGGTAAATTTCTCCGCGCAAGCAGCCTGGACGAGGTGCCCGAATTCCTCAATGTATTACGCGGCGATCTGAGTTTGGTAGGCCCTCGTCCTTTTTTGATGGAGTATTTGCCTCTTTATAATGCGGAGCAGATGCGTCGTCACGAAGTACTGCCGGGGATCACTGGTTGGGCACAGATCAATGGACGGAATAATATCTCCTGGCCCGAAAAATTTCAACTGGATTTATGGTATGTCGATCATTGGTCATTTTGGCTGGATTTAAAAATATTGTGGCAGACCATTTGGAAAGTCTTCAAGCGAGAGGGGATCAACAAAACCGACGAGGCAACCACTACGTATTTTACGGGGAATGACGAATAGTGTGAATTGATCAGAGAAATAAAAAATGAGTGGCAGTTTTCAGCCACTCATTTTGATTTCTGATAATTATGCTTATTTTTTTCTAAACCTTGCTTAGCGTTACAAATACCATTGGTTTACGCTTTGTCTCGTTATACAAGAAAGAGCGGATCGCATTCATGATTGTTTGTCGATCATCCAATCCGCCGTCAATCATATCAACAACCTTCTTTTGCGCGATAGGGATTAATTCTTCGGCTTCTTCAGGGGAGACAAAGCCACGGGTAATAATTTCTGGGTCGTGCAACAATTTCCCGGTGAATTTGTCAATATTGAGGTCGATCAGGAAAATGCCGCTTTGCGCAAGACGTTCTCGCTCTCTCATCACCCCGTGATCCACGTCTCCAATGCTGTGTCCGTCCACGAAAACGTAGCCTCCAGGGATGCGTTCTCCCAAGGATAATTTGCCATTCGCCAATTCCACAACCTGTCCATTTTCCACGACCTGAATATTTTCAGGGGAGACGCCCATTTCTTCTGCCATCATTGCATGACGCTTAAGCATATGTAACTCACCGTGCATGGGAACAAAGTTATTGGGGCGTACAAGGTTGAGCAATAATTTCATTTCCTCCTGGCTGGCATGTCCTGAAACGTGGATTGGGAGGAGGCTATCATCAATCACAGTCGCACCGCGGCGGAAAAGACTGTTGATCGTCCTGCTGACAGATTCCTCATTCCCGGGAATTGGGTGCGATGAAAGCACAATCGTATCATCTGGCTTTAATGCAAAATGGCGATTGGTTCCCGTTGCCAGTCTTCCAATGATCGAAGAGGGTTCACCCTGAGAGCCGGTGCCCATCAGGACAACATCCTTAGCCTTCATTCCCAGAGCTTGTTCAAGACTGACCAGAGTATTTGTAGGAATATCAAGATAGTTCATCTTGATAGCTAATTTTGAGTTGTCAACCATGCTCATCCCAACGAAAGCTAATTTGCGATCATGCTTTAATGCTGCATCTGCAACCTGTTGCATTCGGGAAATTTGCGAAGCAAATGAAGCCACAATAATACGAGCTGGGGCCTCCTCGAAAACCTTATCAAGAGCTGGACCAATCACCATCTCGGAGGGAGTCCAACCGGGGCGGGTTGAATTGGTCGAATCTGCAAGAAGCAAATCCACACAGCGTTTGGAGAACTCGGCCAGCTTCGCATAATCGGTCGGCCAACCATCTACGGGGGTATGGTCAAATTTATAGTCGCTCATGTGGACGACCAGGCCCGCAGGGGAGGTGATACCCAGGCCTACGCTATCAGGGATCGAATGGCAGACGTGGAAAAATTCCACCTGAAATGGCCCAACCTGCACCATCTCGCCGGCTTGCACGGTATGCAAGTCTCCCTGACCAGCCATTTTATTTCGTGCTAATTTAACCTCCACCAGGCCCATTGTCAGGGGCGTACCGTAAACAGGGGCAGAGATCTCGCGTAATACATGATGGATCGCACCGATATGGTCTTCGTGCCCGTGTGTGATCACGATCCCACGTACCAGGTGCGCTTTATCGCGCAAATATTCAAAGTCGGGAATGATATAGTCGACCCCGAGCATATCGTTTTCGGGGAACATGATGCCAGTATCTACGATGAGAATATTCTCGCCGTATTCGTAGGCCGTCATGTTTTTGCCTACTTCCCCTAGTCCACCCAGGGGGATAATTCTTAGTTTTTTACTCATTTTTCCTCTTTAAAAAGTTTAATAACCGCCAGCGGCGGATGAAGTCAGATAACCAAAAAAAAGACCCTGCGGAATTCTTTCTACCGAGGGCTTCTTACAGACGTACGCTTGTGCGGGCTTGCAAAAAACTGCCAATTGGCAGTGAAAGTCGTATCCAACGTTGAGCAGTATAGCAGGGAGATGAAGATTTGTCAAAGCGAAGATGAGGTAAAAACCGCTTCATGCACATATTTTGGTTTGCCAGCCCTCTCAAAAATCTGCTGCCATTTAGGGATATGCCTGGTTAAGCCATGCCA
>NZ_CEYOSI010000194.1:0-6632 GCF_982879505.1 Candidatus Desulfolinea nitratireducens | reverse complement strand
GTTTTCGGTATCGCGATTGTTGGTCTGCTCTATGCCATTTTCCTGCGCAACCAGATCATGCGCGAAGATAAGGGTACAGAGCGAATGCAGGAAGTTTGGAGCTGGATTCGTGACGGAGCAGACGCTTATTTGCAAGAGCAATTAAAGGCCATTTGGCCTTTTGTTTTGGTCCTGACCGTCGCCCTCTTTTTCTCTGTCTATATTGTGCCACCCACTGAGGAAGCTCTTTTGCGCTTCCAGGGGATGGAAGAATCACAAATCAGTCTCATCCTGGGATTTGCACGCGCATTTGCCTTTGTGATGGGTGCTGGTTTCTCCCTGACAGTTGGACAGATCGGGATGCGCATGGCGGTACAGGCGAACGTTCGAGTTGCTTCCGCTGCTCGTACATCCTTTAGCGATGCACTCCGGATTGCCTACCGCGCCGGAACGATCACCGGAATGCTTACCGATGGTCTCGGTCTTCTTGGCGGTACCGTCATCTTTATGATCCTCGGTATTGCTGCTCCTGATGCCCTCCTCGGCTTCGGTTTTGGTGGTACGCTCCTCGCCCTTTTCATGCGCGTTGGTGGCGGTATCTTCACCAAAGCAGCAGATGTCGGCGCCGACCTCGTCGGTAAAGTGGAAGCAGGCCTCCCCGAGGACGATCCCCGTAATCCTGCCGTTATCGCCGACCTGGTTGGCGATAATGTTGGTGATTGTGCCGGTATGGCAGCAGATATCTTTGAATCCTACGAAGTAACCATCGTTTCAGGTTTGATCCTTGCTTTGGCTCTCTGGCATCTCACTGGTCGCCTTGAGTGGATCATCTTCCCCCTCATCGTCCGCGGTATCGGTGTTCTCGCCTCCATCATCGGCACGTACGCCGTAAAAAGCGATGCCAAAGAAGGTGGCGATGCAATGAAGGCGATTTTCACAGGTTTCTTCACCTCCGCGATCATTTCATCCGTCCTTTTCTATATCGCTGGCTTCTTCTATATGAATAATGCTGGCATTGACCAATGGGGCGGCTGGTGGCGCGCCCCGACCGCTGTTTTCGTCGGTGTTTTGCTCGCTCTCGGTATTGACCGCCTGACTGAATATTTTACTGGTACACACGCTGCTCCCGTGAATGACATCAAGAAGAGTGCAGATACCGGCTCCGCGACCCTGATCTTGCAAGGTATCGCCGTCGGTTACGAATCTTCTGTCTGGTCGATATTGATCATTGCAGCCACGATCGTGGCCTCAATTGCTATCTTTGGCACAATCCCTGGCCTTGAAGGCGCAGACCAGATCAACTTCATCCTTTATGGTGTTGCCATGGCTGGCATCGGTATGCTCACCCTGACAGGCAACAATGTCGCGATGGACTCCTTCGGACCGATTGCTGATAACGCAAACGGTATCGGCGAAATGTCCTGGACTGGTAAAGAAAAAGAAGAAAACGCTGGCGCACAGCAAATTATGGCTGATCTCGACGCAGTGGGTAATACCACCAAGGCGATCACCAAAGGTGTTGCGATCGGTTCTGCCGTTATTGCGGCTGTGTCTCTTTTCGGCTCCTTCCTCGTGGATGTAAGCCGTACGCAAGCCTCTCTTGGTGTTCCGCTTGCTGAGCAAATCCAGAATATCGGCATCCGTGTTGATCACCCGCAAGTTTTCGTGGGTATGTTGATCGGTGGCGCAGTTCCGTGGCTTTTCTCCTCTTTCGCAATCCAGGCTGTCAGCCGCGCTGCAGCGCTGATCGTTTTGGAAGCTCGCCGCCAATTTGGTTTGGGTGTTCTGGATGGCACCGTTAAACCTGATTATCGTCAGGCTGTTTCTATCTCGACCTCTGCTGCTCAGAAGGAATTGGTTTCCCTGGCAATTATCGGTGTTGTTTCCCCGATCGTGGTCGGTCTGACCTTGCAGGTTGAAGCCCTCGGTGGTTTCCTGGCTGGTTTGATCCTCTCCGGTCAGTTGCTGGCTGTCTTCATGAATAACGCTGGCGGCGCCTGGGATAATGCCAAGAAACTCGTTGAAGATGAACCTTCGGACCCCGCAAAGAATACAGGCAAAGGCTCAGAACGTCATAAAGCCTCTGTTGTTGGCGATACCGTTGGTGACCCGATGAAAGACACCGCTGGTCCTGCCCTGAACCCGATGATCAAGGTTGCGAACCTTGTAGCCCTGATCGTTGCTCCAGTTGTAATTCAATACAAAGGCGCAACTGGCGCCACTGCCGTTGGCGTCTGGGCAACCGTTATCGTCCTGATTGGTTTGCTGGTCTGGGCGATCAAACGCTCGAAGGCAACTGCCCCTGAGATAGCTGTACAGTAAAGAAAAATTTACTAAAAATTAAAATCCCCGCTCATATGAGCGGGGATTTTTGGATTAAGGAAGGAGATCTTTTTCTGTACCTTAATCGCTTTCTCTGACCCAGAGTTTCTCCCAAAGCAATTTGAATGGGAAAAAATAGAAGACCAGCACGATATAAAGCGCATATCCCTGAATATTTGTGGTAGCGGAAAGAAAACCCAAAAGCAGGATCATCAGATGCATCCGCACAACACTGCCATAGGGAGCGAGCATTACCGCATTACGGTCAATGGTGTGATAAGCATTCACATAGGTTGTTCCTCTGGATAATGCACTGAAGGCGACAAAGGGCCAATAATTCCTAATAAGCTCTCCCAAAAAAGATAAAACAGTATTTACGGAAAGCGCCATCTCCGGGCCGCGAGTTTGAAAGAGGGGGAAAAAACCGTCTAGAAATACTGCATGGATCAAATGAAAAAAACCAAAATGAAAGGTAAAAAAAGACAGCGTGAACAGGCCGCCTCCGATAATGAATAGTTCACCCAGTAAGCCGGGAATGGTTGTGGAGGATTGGTTGATCGTCCCAGCAATTGCCAGGATGATGTGCAAATAGCCAAGCAGCAAGCTTGAGATCCATAAACTCCAGACAAGATCCCTTGTCTGCCAGTCCTGTTCTGCTGCCAGAAGGATCGTTGCAAAAAAGACCCCCAGATCGATCAGGATTTCCAGGTAAATATTCTTGGGTGGATAAAAGCGATTCATATGCGGAAAAGCATAACAGTTTGACAGACAAGAGGCAAGCCCGTTTTACCATAAAGATGCTGAAAATTTATAGCTTACGCACCATGATATATGCATCTCCTTTATCAGCATATTCCAAAAATCCCTGTTGTTTATATAGGTTGATTGCATAATTATCTTTAGAGACACTGAGACTTATTTTTTGAACAGTGTGTTTTGAGGCATGCTCAATAAGCCATTCAATCAATCTTTTTCCAATTCCCTGATGCCGATAGTCTCTATGGATGGCAATAACTAATACAGGTGTATTTTCATCCACATATCCATGATCGAAGTTGTTGTCTGTCCAGAATCGAACCCAGGCTGCACCGACCGGTATTGAATTAACGATTGCAAGAACCGCTGTATCTCCATCTCTTTTTCCCCAATCAGCCAATGCTTTACTTACATCCGGGAAGGCAAGCCCTTCTTCAAATGAAGGTTTGCGGAAATCGAAATACAACAACTTGCCCCGCCTTTTTCATGCAAAAGCCACCCGTATATCAGAGATGTTGTATAAAGCGGGTTCATCTTGCATATCACGCATTGCCGAAGATAATGATAACGAAGTCCAGTCTTGTTTTTCTTGCTGTTCAGCCTTCATCAGCAAATACTGAACAAAGTCGAATAACTCTTCCTGAAAAGAATGCGGAAGTTTTTTTGCGTATTGGTGGATTTTTTCATCAAGTGTCATGTTTTTTTACTCCATAAGATCGCTAAACGCTACACTATCTACATTGATTTTACACCAATACCGGAAAGATTTTGAATCTTTATTGCAGGAAGGTGGCTAACGGTTTGCGTACGCCCCGCATGCTCTCTGCAGGGTACTTGCTGGTGGGTGGACGTGGACAACGCTCATTATACGGTGGATATTCAAGATACAAAAATCTCAAATTAGCGGTACGATCGGGCGAAGGAGCGATCCTATGAGACTATCGCCCATCCCGAAGTACGAGCGCCGGGAATCCCACCTGCCGAGTACACGCTTTGTTAGACGGCACCTATACTCAACGCGGTTGCAAATTTTCATTTCAATGCAATTGGGGTTGAGCGGGGCTAAAGCCACCTGCTCAGTACATGAAAGTCCGTTGGACTGGGTTCTAGCCCGATAGGGCTTCCATGAACTGAGCCGGGGATTAATCCCCTTGCGGAAGTGATAATGAAAAAACATGCCCGTTCTCAGTATATTTGCCCCTGATAGATTGAACCCCTGGATAATCTCACTCTGGGAGAGTCTTCGTTAGGATCTCGATCTCATGCCAGGCGGGCCACAAGTCGAGGACGCTCGTGGTCACCACCCTGACAAGATCAACCCCCACTAACGGCTCGTTGGGTTGGAATGTGAGTACGTCACCTTCATTGGTCACTCCATCGAATGTGTACAACAACTTGATTTTCCCGTCTGTCTGCCGCACCCAGATTTCGTGCACGCTCCTCCCAGGTGGTTGCTGGGCAACGGTCAGCACGATAGATTCGACCTCAGCGGGGGTTGCCAGCGCCAACTGCACCCATTGCGGGGCCCCGGCAGAAGAATTCCAGTAGTTTTGTGACTCGTCCGCCACCTGCTGGGGCGGGAAACCGGCGGCATAGCTTGAAGCAGTGATGACAGCCTGCGGAGCCACATTGAAGCGGATGAAATCGAACTCACCGTAGGCGCAGGGATCGGGGCGGTTGACCGGTGCGAGTACTGTGGAGACAACGCCTTCCCCTTCATAGCCATTCCAGAACTCGTCCTGCGGGTTTATACCCCAGGTCCAGAACAACCAGCCGTCAAACCCATAATCGCACGAATCCACCTGCCAGGCTTGCAGCGCCGCCGCCGCACGTTCGGCCGTGGCATAGTTGTGTTTGTCTGCGCCGAACTCACCCATCACGATCAGCTTGCTCCCACTGTCGAGCATAGCAAAGTTTTCGGCGTGTCCCTGGATGGATAGATCGTAGCCGGGATAGGCGTGGAAATCGAGGAAATCAAGCTGTGATTCGCGCACGACGCGATCGAGGTAGACCAGACGAAGATCCCCCTCACGCACTCGATTGGGTTCCTGCTGGACGAAGAAACCCATCGTCACCAGCGCGGTCGGATCAACGACTTGGATCGAATCCCGTACCTGCTCGATCCAATACAGCCAGCCCTCCTCCATCATCCGCTTCTTGTCGGCCTCGTCCGCCATGTCATACGTATTCCCGTTGGCCGTGGTCACTGTCCCGGAATTGCGGTTCAGGGGCGCCGAGTCTGCCTCGTAGAAAGCCTCATTCTTCAACTCGTACGCCAACACCGCATCGAGCGCTGCGCTGCGCTCGATCAGTCCCTGGATCAGATCCACCCAGACCATGCGTTCAGCGTTGATACCGTGCTCGGTCAGATAGACGCCGTTGTACCCCACGTAAGCGGCACGAGCGAGTTCCTGGCTGTAGCCGCCGTCATCTGGGACCCAGTCATCTGTGAAGATTACGAAGATACCGTACTGCTTGGCTAGTCGTAGGAACTCGGTGATGTTATCCAGGTAAGCGTCCGATAACCCCCCGGCAGGGTCGCCGATACAACCGCCTACTTCGCCCCAGCAGGCGTTCTTCCACATCCGTACCGTGTTGAAACCCAGCGCCTTCATCTGCTGCAGTTCAGCTTCGGCCTGGTCCAATTCGCCGAAGGAAGTGTTGAAGAGGGCATCGACCCAGATATCGCCCCGTCCGGGGGAAGGTCTGGACACCCAATGGACATAGTCAGCGCCGCGCGGCACGAACCGTTCGCCGGTCAGGCGGTCATAGAACTCCATACCGGATGGAACTTCGCGGATTCCGATCCGGTGTTCGATCACGACAGGGGTGTCCGATGGCGCTGGAGTGGCAGTTACTGAGATGGGAATAGTGGGTGTTGGCTCGGGTTGTGATAATCCGATATTTCCCGGTAAATTACAAGCTGTGACAATAGTGAGTAACGCGAAACCGACAAGCATACTATGGGTTTTAGAGGTCAACTTTTTCAATTTCATAATGCAATCCTTAATCTAAAGGGACTAATGCTCCGCTTAACGGTTTGCGTTACCGGCTCGTGGGTGGGACTTGGACAACGTCATTATAGCGGAACCTCCTCAAGCCAGAGTCAAGCTAATTTATCGGGGCGCTTCCCACGAGTCCGTGTGCACGCTTTGTTAGGCTCATTCTTCTTCATATCTAAAACTCGTTAAAATCTTTAACATTATAAATAATAGCTGCTCAGTAATTATGTAGTGACTTATTAAGTCTTGCGGATGGTACAGCTCTTCTCCCTTTTTGAAATTGAAGTGATATATTTTGCCAGTACGTATATCGGGATAGTCAAAATTTATATCTTTAATAGCTGTAAAATTCCTGTGCATACTATTACGAATATCCCAAGCAAATGACCATAATTGAAAATCTGTATCATCGATTATATTTTTACTTCGAAGGGTATCTCTGATAAATGACATCTCGTAGATTTTGTTTTTGTATTGATTTATTAAATTTGCCCGAAGTTTTTTCCCTTTCCCCTTACTTTCCGAATTCCAATTTTCTTCAATAATGGCAATCTTCTTGTTTATTCGACTTTG
>NZ_CEYOSI010000193.1:0-6671 GCF_982879505.1 Candidatus Desulfolinea nitratireducens | reverse complement strand
ATTGTAATCCCAATACTGGCAGTTATCATGATCTCTGGGCCATTACTTGTGATTGGCCTTGATATGGCGTCAAGAATCTTTTGAGATATTGCGGCTGCGTTTTCGGAGTTTTCAATATTTTCAAGCAAAACAAGAAATTCATCCCCAGAAATCCGTCCGGCAGTATCTGAATTACGAATACACTTTTTAATCCGCTCCGCTATTATTCTTAGCGTTCGATCTCCGTCATCATGACTATACTCATCATTTACATATTTGAAATTATCCAGATCCAGATATAAAACAGAAAAGATCGTTTTTCTTCTTTCGGCCCGGGCCAGGGCTTGCTCTAAACGATCATGGAATAAAATACGATTTGGCAAACCAGTCAGTTGGTCATGGGTAGCCTGAATGCTGATTTCTTCTTGTCTGGTTTCTTCTAGTAAATTTCGTAGCTGCATGGTGGTAATCAAGAGGGAAGAAAATACCAAAAGAAATCCAATTGAAACACCAATTGCCCTTAGATCAATATCGGGAACAAAATACGCAAGAGAGAAAATGGCAACTAAATGAATAATGGCTACAAAAATTGATTTTCTAACTGTCAGAAGAATACTTGCAAAAACCAGCGAAAGGGAAAGCCAGGCAACATGTATGAATATTGTATGGCTATCAAATTCACGACCCACCAATATCGAATAAATTGTGGATGCGAGCAAACCTCCAATAAGCAAATAAATCGAGATTTGATAATATTTTGTGCGGCTGATAATGTAGCCGAGTCCAATACCTATTAGGGTATAAATGGTAAGTCCCTTGGAAAATATATAATTCAGGACAATCCCAACTATCATTACTAATACCATGAAAGAAACCATTTTCGCTTCCAATCTCTTTCTTTGGTCTTTTATTGAAGGATGAGGTTCAATTAACTTCCCCAAAACAGAAAGAAGAAAATTGCGAAGTGAAGGGCTTTTCATAAATTTATAATAATACTCCTACCAGGGTACTATTACCATTATACCTATATATTGAAGTTCACTCCATGCAATATGGAAGGTGTGTCAGTGCTTTTGCGGGTAAAATAAGCGCATGAAAGAATTCATTTACGGACGGAATCCGGTTTACGAAACACTGCGCGCCAAAAGGCGGCAGTTTTTTCAACTATTGGTCAGCGAGGGCGCGCAGGAAAAAGGTCGTTTGGGTGAGATCATTCAAATGGCACAGGCGCAAAAGGTGAAGGTTATCCGTGCTCCGCGCAAACGCATGGATAAGATCGCTCCCAATAATCAGGGCATTGCGCTGGAAGTTAGCGGCTACCCTTATCATAATGTCCTGGATATTTTGGATCGCGCCGAAAAACGAGGCGAGCCACTCTTTGTGCTGCTCCTCGACACCCTCCAGGACCCCCAAAATTTCGGTACGCTCCTGCGGACAGCTGAATCCGTTGGTGTGCATGGGGTTGTCATCCCCCTTGCGCGGACGGCGCAGATCACAGCTTCGGTGGTGAATGCCTCATCCGGGGCGAGCGAACATCTGCTGATTGTCCAGGCAAATCTTGCCCAGGCGATCACCACACTAAAAGACGCCGGGGCGTGGATCATCGGCCTCGAGGGTAACGACGAGCAAGCCCAAAGTCCGGGAGAGATCCGGCTGGATGGGGCAGTGGGGATCGTCGTCGGCTCGGAGGGGCACGGGATGCGTCCACTCGTCCGCAAATCCTGTGATCTACTCATGAAACTACCCATGCAAGGTGAGATCGAGTCGCTCAACGCGGCAGTTGCCGGATCAGTCGCTCTTTACCTGGCATATTTGGCAAGAAAAAATAAATAGTAGTCATCCTAAAACCAATGCTCCGCGTTGGTTTGGCAAATGTTGCAACGCAGAGCATTACAACAAGGATAAAGAGAGAGAAAATGGCAAAAGCAAAATTTCAATTTCCTCGTGGCTTTTTATGGGGAAATGCGACATCGTCACATCAGGTGGAAGGTAATAATACGAATAATAATTGGCATGCCTGGGAAGAAGCAGGGCATACCGAGCATAGATCGGGGCTGGCCTGTGATTGGTGGGGAGGCCGCTGGAAGGAAGACTTTGACCGTGCTGCCGAGACCGGACAAAATGCACATCGGTTTTCTGTAGAATGGAGTCGTATTCAACCTGCGCGTGATCGTTGGGATGAGAATGCTCTTGATCGCTATCGTGAGATGCTGCGCGGTTTGCGCGAACGCAATATGACGGCGTTGGTCACCTTGCATCATTTTACAGATCCACTCTGGTTCATGGAAATAGGCGGTTGGGAAAGCGATGAAGCGCCACAGCTATTTGCAGATTTTGTGCGTAAAACAGTTTCTGCCCTGAAAGAATATGCTAATTTATGGGTGACGATCAACGAGCCGAATGTTTACGGATTTATGGGATATGTGGCGGGTATTTTTCCTCCTGGCAAAAAGGATTTAAAAGTCGCATTTAAGGTGATGGTGAATTTAGTGCGCGGACACGCACTGGCCTATCAGGTCATCCACGAGGTACAGCGCGAAGCGCGTGTGGGAATGGCGCATCAGTATCGTTCGCTCTATCCTAAGAATCCCAGATCTCCACTCGACCGATGGGTTACGAAAACACAATCTCGCATATTTAACGATCTTTTCCCGCGGGCAATCACGGATGGGAAAGTAAAATTCCTGTGGAGGAGGGTTAATATCCCCGAGGCGGCTGGGACGCAGGATTTTATGGGCTTGAACTATTACACCCGTGATTATGTCTCCTTTGATCTGAGAATGGCCAGTGAATTATTTGGCCGCCGCTCCTTTGCCAAAAATGCCGATCTGAGCGAAACCGGCTTTATCGCCAACGAACCAGATGGCTTCTATGAAGCACTTAAATGGGCAAATCGTTTCAAAAAGGATATCATCGTCACCGAAAACGGCGTGGAAGATGCCCCCGACGAGATGCGTCCGCGCTATCTGGCAGAGCATATCCATCAAATGTGGCGGGCGGTCAATTTCAATTGGCCGATTAAGGGATATTTCCACTGGTCGCTTGTTGACAACTTTGAATGGGAACGCGGCTGGACACAGCGTTTTGGTCTCTGGGAGTTGGATGTGGAGACACAGAAGCGCCGCAAGAGGAAGTCGGCAGATTTATATGAGGAAATCTGTAAAACAAATTCTATCTCTTCAGAAACACTGAAAAAATATTGTCCCGAAGTGATGGAGAAAATTTTCCCGGATTAACTTTGAACCCTTTCTAAAATTCTTTTGTAGTAATGGCTTCAGTCGTAAAGAGCGACTATTGATATTCAGATAAACAGGTTATGAGCGTCCCGCAGGTTTATGTTGCTTTAAAATCTCAATCACGGGAACCTGCGGGACGTTTTACGTAGAGATAATTAACCAACTTAAGTGAACATCAATAAAGTCGCCACTACGGGATATTTCAGGATGGATACCTAGGGATTATTGAAAAAGGAGGGCTTCGTGGGAAGCCCTCCTTTTTCTTATTGGCATATGATTAACGGAAGAATTCAGCGGTTGGAAACCGGGATTATTTTGCAGATAACCTTCCCCGACTCTTTCAATACCGCCTCCGTTTTTATATTCTCAGGGTACATTTACTATGCTTGACCCACCCTCACTTGAGGTGACAGTGACTGTGCATGGACAGACTATTGAGATATTGCGGTGATAATGTCCGCCCGCTTGTGTCATCACACCACCTGGTGAGGCAGTCAGTGTCACGCCGGGGTCATAACCACCATCAGAAGTGGCATCCAGATGCAAGTTCCCTGCGCTATAGGCCGCTGTGGTAATCGAAACCACATCCTCCTCGCCTCCACCTCCGCCTCCCCCTCCAGGGTTATCTATCGCGCTAACTACCTCAGTAAAGACATTGCCAAGTGTAGGCCCGGATATCAATAACACGGCCAGAACAACCACAGACACCAATACCAGAATAAGGGCGTACTCCACCAGCCCTTGCCCTTTCTCAGAAGGTCGTTTTTCAGAACAGAATCGGTTCATACCCTCACCTCGCTTCTATTGGCCTGCCTACTTAAAAGACGATGCCTTTTGCTATCTAACTATGATGGTCATTTAGCAATATACTGCCAGTATACAACAATTGCTGTATTTATTTTACCTAAATTTGGACAGCTTCAACAGTCTAGTACCTTTGGCCTTTGGTCTATTCGATCAAAAAGTGCAAAAAACTTAACTCTAGAATACATCCACTATGGATTATCCAAATATTTTATTTTTTCCCGCTTTCCAATAAACTTGTAAGGAATCAGAATAACACCATATCTAATATTTTATAAAGGAAAACTTATGAAAAAGAAATGGAAAATCCTCATCTTAATAAGTATTGTAAGTGCACTGGCTGGTGTATCCTACCTTCAGTCCACATTGTCTACATCGAATGGCATCAATTCATCCGATGGTCTCCCGACAGGAACATCGATCGGTGAGCTGGCCCCGGATTTTAACGGCATCACGCTTGAAGGTGATAATATCCGCCTGAGCGATTATCGTGGCAAAATTGTGATGATCAACGACTTTGCCACCTGGTGTGGACCTTGTCTCCTGGAAACACCGCATCTGGTAGAGTTCTACAGCGCCAGGCAGGATGAAATTGAGATCATCGCCTTGAATATGCAAGAGAGCGAAACTGAAGTGGCAGATTATCAGAATCAATACAATATCACCTATCCGCTGGTTATGGATCCAAAAGGTGAACTGACAAAAGAAAGCTATAGACCGATCGGTTTACCCACCAGTTGGTTCATCGACGCCGATGGTGTTGTGCGATATGTGCATTCCGGGCCATTGACCCTCCCCATGCTTGAAGAAACGATTACGGCCATCAATGAAGGGCGTGAACCGGATGTTTTCTCGGTCTTGAATTAGTTCAGATGAAAAACATATCTTTGCGCACCTTTATTTTTCTCTCCGGTTTCATTCTCCTTTTGGCTGGCTGTACGTCAACGGAGAGCCTCCCAACTTCCACATTAATTCCCTCACCAAAAACCACATCCACGCTGCTTGCTGCTCCAGAAGCAACCCTTGCCCCGGACGAGAATCCGGCCCCCTTCCCAACAAATATTCGTATCGAAGATGATACCGAATATTACATTCCCCACATGCTGGGATTCGACGGCATCCGCCCTGTTTATAACCCCACCTTTTCATCAGCAAATGAAGCCCCCATGCAGGATGATGAATTGGTGATGGGCCTTGCCATTGATGGAGAGTCCAAAGCTTATCCCGTAACCGTATTGCGCTTTCGGGAGATGGTGAATGATGAAATCGCGGGGTGGCCTGTCCTGGTCTCGTGGTGACCGATCTGCTACACCGGTCTCGTGCACGACCGACGCATTGATGGAAAAATCCACGTTTTTGGAAACGCGGGTTCGCTTGTAAAGAACGCCATGACCTGGTTCGACCACGAAACAGAATCGATCTGGTCACAGCCCTGGGGGCGAGGCATTGAAGGCGAATACAAAGGCGTGCAACTTAATTTACTTCCCTTTCAATTAACAACCTGGGAGCGCTGGAAAGAGGCCCATCCAAATACGCTCGTTATGACCAACGATCTCGATCGAGTCTCGGCAGCTCGACGACAAGGCTTCCAAGCGGACTTTGTAATTGGGCTGGTATTGGGGAAAGAATCCAAGGCCTATTATTACAGGGATGTTGAAAACCCAGGCGTAGTTAATGACTCTCTGGACGATATTCCGGTGATGGTCTGGGCTGCGGATGAGATCTATCAGGCTTATATCCGGCAGGTGGAGGGGCAAACGCTCACCTTCGCCTTTGACGGAAAAGAATTGATCGACGAGGAAACTGGTTCCAGTTGGAACCCAGCCCTGGGCCTCGCGCGAAGCGGACCGCTGGAGGGAAAATCCCTCAAAGCTGTCCCCAGTCTGAGTTCCTACGATTGGGCCTGGGTGGATTTTTATCCCGATTCAGATTTTTATAAACCCTAAAGATAAATCAGGATAAGTGATTGGTGATAAATAATCTGCCCTTGTGAGTGTATTCTTTATTCCAGGCGTTTTTCCATGCGGATATCCTGCCACATTTTCCCCTGCCAATACGTGAAATTGTTAATCCGAGCGATCTCCTGATAGCCCACCTTTTTATATAATTTGATGGCATTTGTGTTAAATTCGAAGACGCCCAATTCAATTCGCTTGAGCCCTTGTTTCCTGATCTGTTCTTCCAGATATTTCATCGCCTGAACACCGATACCTTTCCCCCGCGCGAAAGCCTCTCCAATGTTAATCCCGATCCAGGCACTTCCCTTTTCTTTTTTGACCAATTGCATTGGGTCTATCTGGAAACTAATTTCTCCAACCAATGCCTCTTCAAAATAGATCAAATAGATTTGCGTATAGTTAAGCCGTTCCTGTAGTCTTTCAACGGTAACTACTTCCCGCATTTCGAGAGCATCCTTTGTAGGGTTGGGACGGATGGAGGGGATCAGCGTCGGATCATTTTGCCACTTGCAAATTGCAGCAGCAACCTCAGATGTGGGAATGGTTAATTGCGAGAAAGTGATATTCATAGATCATTCAATTGCCAAAATAAGCTTGGTATTCTTTTATGATCGGCTACGAAAATTATAAACGAAACTGGTATCATCTCAATAAATAGGGGTAAGCAAAAAGGAGGGGAGGCCTTTTATTTTTT
>NZ_CEYOSI010000192.1:0-6736 GCF_982879505.1 Candidatus Desulfolinea nitratireducens | reverse complement strand
TAAAACCAGCCATCGTTTTCAATCATGATGCCTTTCAATTTGAGATTTGGTTGGCAGCAGCAAATAAAGGGGTTCAATCAAAATACTGGAAAATGATTAAGGAAAGCGGGTGGGATAAATACCAACTTATGCCGACCATAAAAGGCTTTGATTCGATTATAGAGAGTGTGTTGGTTGCTGACCCGGATTTTAGTGATCTGGCTGCTTTAACAAAAGGAATTGAAAGTGGAGTCTTGAAATTCATCAAGGATGTTGAGGTCTTCTTATCTAAAAATTAATGGACTCTGTTGTTAAACCCCTTGTACCGAAAAGATTGCTATTACACAAGAACCCGTTCCCTCGCAGGGAACGGGTTCTTATCATAGAATATTAAACTAAAAATAAAGCCGCCACACCTGTCATCGCGAGTAAGGTCCCCGCCACGGCTCCCCAGCCAAAACGCTCTTTGAAGAAGAAATAGCTGATCGGCAGGAGGAAAATAGGCGGTAATGCGGTCAGTGTGCTGGCGATACCCACTTCAACGCGCTGGAGGGCAAAGAGGGAAAGAGAAACACCGACAAAGGGGCCAAGAAAGGCTGCTGCTATGATAATATAGACACCTTTTGGATCGCTGCGTAATGCCTGAAATGTTGATTTAACTTGCCTTTGAAAGAAGGTCATTCCCCAGAGAAGAACTATCGCAGCCAGCATCCGGATCAAGTTGGCGGAGATTGGCGAAAAGTCGCCGCCGAGTCCGTTTTTGGCGAGGACAAACCCGGTAGCCTGCCCAATTGCCCCACCCAACCCAAGGAGAATTCCGCGCCCATAGTTGCGGTCGTTTCGGCTCTTTCCGTTTCCTTCCAGTACGACCCAACCAATCCCGGCCAGGGTCAGCAGAATTCCGAAGATCTGTCCGCCCGAGAGGGATTCTCCCAGGAATACCCATGCTTGCAACGTGGCAAGGACGGGGGCAAGACTCATCATCAGCATTGTCAGACGTGGTCCGATCAGGACAAAAGCCTGGAATAGAAATAGGTCGCCGAGGACAAGGCCGACCACGCCAGAAAGACCGAGCCAGAACCAACGGTCGGGAGCAGCATCGAGGGGCCAAATATTGCCGAGCAGGATCCAATGCGTAAGGCTGAGAAAAATCGCTGCGATGATCAGACGGGTGCGGTTGACTACAACAGAGCCAAGCCGTCGACCTGCAGCGGTAAATAGGGTTGAGCCAATCGCAAAGGTCAAGGATGTGCCTAAAGCGGCAAGTTCGCCAAGATATGCTTCCAAAAGTTTTCTCCTGAATGGGTTGGAAAATATTGCCCGATTATACCGCCAGAAATGGTTTTCCTCTTTTGTAAAAATCCCCTATAATCGTTATGATGAAAAAAGAAGAGCATTTCGCAATTTGGCGCAAAGCCCTCAAAGAAACACTTTCGCTCAATTCGGTTCTTGCCGCGGCAGGTATGGCTTATTTTGCCTTCCTATCCCTCTTTCCGGTTATCCTGCTCATTGTTGCGGTAGCAAGCCGTTGGTTTGATCCTCTTTGGGTGGAAAATGAGCTCATCACCCAGTTGGAATTTATCATTCCCGGCTTTACCCAATTACTGGGGGCTAATATTGCCAGGGTCGTTCAGGCACGCGGCTCTGTAACTGCAACAGCCTTAGTGCTTCTGGTCTGGTCTGGTTCGACTCTATTTAGTATTGTTGCCCGAATTTTGGATCGAATCTGGAATGGGCGGAATCTTCGTCCCAGGATTCGCTCTCGGGGATTGGCACTGCTCTTTGTAGGGGGATTCAGCATCGTTATCTTTCCCCTGCTTTTTGTCGGGACGTGGGTCACACCCCTGCTGAAAGGCTTGCTACCGGATCTCCCACTTTTGCTATACCGAGATATGGGGGAGCTATTCTCTGTGCTGGGAAATATCCTGCTTTTTGGGTTGCTCTACCGCCTATTGCCTCATGCTGGCCCCCGTTGGCGTGAAGTCTGGGTGGGTGCAATACCTGCGGGCATTTTATGGGCGATCGCCAAAAGAGTTTTTGTGAGTTATACGGCTCGTTATCTGTTAGCTTCGAACCTGGTCTATGGATCGGTCTCCACGATCATCGCCTTTTTAGCCTGGGTGCATATCAGCGGTCTAATTTTGTTTTTTGGGGCTTATTTGGGGGTGGAGTATGGAGAGAAAGAAAAATCAGTTCCTGAGCGGAGCGTCCAAATGGATGCGCAGACGAAGGACAAAGATAACAAGTAAACCGCTCTTCACCCTTTGGAGTACAGGCGACCGCAATTTCGCTTTGCTTTGTTTCCGCCCAGAGACTTATTACTCGTGAAATTCCTCGACCTGATAGATCAAGACATCCAGTTTTTTGCGACGCCATTGATTGCGGGAAGTCCCCATCTTTTGACAAAGCTGGTCAAGAAAATCTTCCTTTTCTGGTACTTTCTCCCAGACCTGGGGCAGGAAGGTTGCCCGTCGGAGCCCTTCTTTTAATACGACCCCATCCACGCCAGGACGGAGTTTGGCCAGGAGATCATCAGCATCTGCATACTCCAGCGGCATGGGGACGGTCAGTCTTGAAATTTCGATCTTGATCTCATCCAGCTCTTCGAGGCGCAGATTGGGGAAGCGATAATCATCTAATGCAGCGGCGAGGGCATGCTCGCGCACGTCTTCGGCGAGGGATTGGTAGGGTTCAAGCGCTCCGATGCAACCGCGTAATTGGCCGTATCGGGTCAGGGTGACGAAACAGGTCCCCTCCGCCTGAAGGAGGGGTGTTTGGGCTACGGACTCTAAGGGAGGAAGTTTTTCACCGCGTAATCCCAGCTCAAGGGCCTGGCGGGCCAGTTTGAGCAGGGTTTCTTTTTCCTGGAGGGTGAGATTTTTTGTTTCCATAAGGGAGGCAGGTTGAGGGTCGTGGGTGGGGCGCTTATTTATTTTAATTGCTGGTAGCTTTGGTTGCAATATATCAGCGGGTTTCCTTCATCCTGTGAATTAGCAGCCAGGATTTCGCCGATAAAAAGAGTATTTGTTCCCACCGGAATGCTTTGGGAAACACGGCAGTCGAAGAAGGTCAGTCCTCCTGTGATGAAGGGTGCACCGCTGACGAGGGTTTCCAGGTTGAGACCAGCGAGGCGATCATCGGTATCTGGAATACGGCCCGCAAAACGATTGGAGATTTCTTCCTGGTTAGCAGCGAGAATGGTGACGCCAAAATGTCCTGACGCACTGACGAGACCATGCGTACGACTGGTTTGGTAGAGGGAAACAGAAATCAGTGGTGGCTCAAGTGAGAGGGAGGTGAATGAGCTAACGGTCATGCCGTGTTGGGTGCCCTCATGCGCGGCAGTGACGATGGTGATACCGGTAGCCCAGTTGCGCATGGCTTTGCGAAGTTCTTCGGGGGTGATGGTCATTGTTTCTCCGTAGTGTTATTAGATAAGCAGAGTGCACAGATATGAAAAGACAGCTCTGTTGCTCTCTTTTTCTTTTTCATCATACATGTGCGTAAGGCTCTCGTCAAGTTGAGTTCCTGCATATATTGCCCATAAACCTTCCCTATCTGGTCTATAAACATTCCCTGCCATTTTTAATGGAAATAAGGTACTATTCGGATAAGCTTATCCATATATAGATGCTGTTTTTGAGGAAATTTGTAGTTTTTGATGAGAGGAAGAACGTTATTGGAAGAGCAAAATGCCCATCAACCAGAGCCGAGGAAGCGAGGGAACTCTTCCCCGCGTGTGATGCCTGCTGTGTTGGGTGTCGCTTTTTTGATGGCGACCCTTTTTACTGCATGGACGCCAGCCGGTCTCTTTTCAGGAAATCTTTCTGAAAAATTGACGATCATTCTGACTGCGCAACCGGAGAGTAATCCCACAATTAGCGCCTCTTACCCACAATTGCATATTGGCATTGTTTCCGGACATTGGGGATATGACTCTGGTGCAGTCTGTCTTGATGGTAATGGCGAAGTAACTCTGACCGAAGCAGATTTGAATCTCAGGATCGCCACCCTGGTACAGCAAAAATTGAACCAGAGCGGTTTTCAGGTTGACCTTTTGCAGGAATTTGACCCTCGTTTGGATGGCTATAATGCGGTTGCGTTGGTTTCAATTCATAACGATTCATGTGCCTATGTTGACGAGAATGCAACAGGATTTAAGCTCTCCGCGGCGATGGATACACGGGATGTCAACCGCGCGACACGATTAACAGGATGTCTCCGTGACCGTTACGGGCGGACGACAAAATTGCCCTTCCACCCTGGCAGTATCACTTCTGACATGCGTGAGTATCATGCCTTTACAGAGATCAGCGATACGACTATCGCGGCGATCATTGAAGCTGGATTTATGAATCTCGACCGTGAGCTTCTAACCCAACACCCTGAAGTAATTGCTGAAGGGATTGTGCAAGGGATTGAATGTTTTGTTAATAACGAGAGTGTTGATCCCACCCCTGTCCCTACTTATTCCCCATGACCACAAAACGGCAAGCGGCAAAAGAAGCCATCAGACGTTCAAGAATTGCCCTGCGCAAGGGAGATAAAGATTCTGCGCGTCTCTGGGCGGAAAAAGCTGCCTCGCTTGCGCCCAAGTTCGAAGAACCCTGGCTGCTTCTTGCTGCGGTATCTCGACCACAGCTGAGCATCCGTTATTTGGAGCGAGCTCAGGCGATCAATCCGAAAAGCGAACGTGTCCGCAGGGGATTCATTTGGGCAAATAAACGCCTCTCGCAGCGAGTTGGAAAGACCCAGCCTACCCTTGCTGTTAATGGGAGAGCATCTTCTCGAAAAACCCCTCAACCGGATAAAGTCCCGAGTAGCGTTGGGGGACTTCTTCATATTCCTGTCCAACAAATCGAGGAAACGCAACCGATCAAGGCGATCCCCACAAACAGGAATTCTGGGAAATGGCGTCAGTCGCTTCCGGCCTTACTGATGACGATCATTATTGTTTCGGCCGTTTGGGCCTTATCACCGCGTGTAACCTCTTTTGCTGCCACTCTCAATGCTACCGCTACGGCAACCTTGAGCCAGGAGCATTGGGCGCAGGCAGAGATATCTAAACCAACCTACACTCCTTCACCAACGGCGACCTTCACCCCAACGCTTACCCCTACTCTCACTGCTACCCCAACATTTACGCCAATTCCAACAGAAACGCCAATTCCTACGAAAAAACCTCTCCCTGCGAATACAGCTATCCCCGCGCCTCAGCAGGGGCCCGCCCCCAGCGGAGGGAAATATGTCCTCGTAGATATTTCAGAACAGCGTGTTTATGCTTATCAGGGCGATACGCTTGTCTATAAATTTATCGCTTCAACGGGATTGAATAACGCCACCGCGACCGGGAGTTTTAGTATCTTGAACAAAATCCCCAATGCCTATGGCTCAACATGGGATATTTGGATGCCAAACTGGCTCGGCATTTATTGGGCCGGGACTTTGCAAAATGGTTTTCATGCACTACCGATCATGTCGAGTGGTGCCCGGCTTTGGGCAGGATATCTGGGTTCACCGATTTCCTATGGTTGCATCGTGCTGGGAGTCTATGACGCTCAACAACTCTATAATTGGGTTAATGTCGGCACCCCGGTGGATATCCAATGGTAAGTGAGAATCTCTCTCAAGCACAAACCGCCATCCAACAGGCGCGGGCCGCTCTAAAAAAGGGAGATAAAAGAAATACCTATGCGTGGGCGAAAAAAGCTGCCCAGCTCAGCCCCGAGCTTGAAGACGCATGGCTAATTCTTGCGTCAGTCTCTAATCCAAAGGCAAGTATCAAGTTCTTAAGTCGCGCACTGGAAATTAACCCAACCAGTCAACGCGCCAAAAAGGGGATGGCCTGGGCGGAGCGGAGAATGCGTCCACAAGGGAGGCAAACCACAGGCGATGCCCTGAGCGGTCAGTCGAAGGATCCAAGCGCGAAGCGGACGAAACCCATCCCTAAAAAGAAGAGTCGCTTACCCTTGATCTTGCTTGGCGGATTTTTAATTGTCTGTATTATCGGGGCAGTGATTTTGGCTACCAACACATCCCCTGCGATGGCGCTTATCAGCAGCGCCCCCACTGCGACGGCATCTTCCACTCAGCAGCATTGGGCGCAGGGAACGATTGCCAAGCCGACTTATACGCCATCGCCAACAGCAACACTTACCCCCACGCCTACTTTCACCCCTACCCCAACTTATACCCTGACCCCCACCTCAACCTTTACGCCCACACCGACAAATACTTATACACCCACAAATACACCACTGCCGACCAAAACTCCCAATCCGACAAAGACACCGAAACCCGCGCCCACATCTCAATCTCCTGGTGAGATCGGTGGAGGTGAACATTGGATTGACATCAATCTGTCAGAACAGCGCGTCTATGCTTATGCGGGCAATACCCTGATCAACTCGTTTATTGTTTCTACGGGCACCTGGCAAACACCTACGGTAACTGGCAGCTATCGTGTTTATGTCAAGTATCGCTCAACCAGAATGACAGGCCCTGGTTACGACCTGCCCAATGTACCTTATGTGATGTATTTTTATAAAGGGTATGGCCTGCATGGCACTTATTGGCATAATAATTTTGGAACGCCGATGAGCCATGGCTGCGTCAATCTTCGCACCAACGATGCTGCCTGGTTATATAATTTCTCTTCGGTGGGCACTTTAGTGAGGATCCATTATTAGTAGAAATGACTTACCTATCGGATTTTCTTTCTCGACGTGATTTTCTAAAGCTCGCTGGAATTGGCCTT
>NZ_CEYOSI010000191.1:0-6766 GCF_982879505.1 Candidatus Desulfolinea nitratireducens | reverse complement strand
GAGTCATCAATAATAAGGAAATTCGTATAAATGAATTCGTCTCAAAAAATACCTTCTTTCTGGCAAAAAATCCTGGCCTGGAGCGTCCATCTATTTACGGCAAGTGGTGCAGCCTGGGGACTGTTGGCCGTGGTCGCGATTTATAACCACGAATGGAAAGAGGCCATGCTGTGGATGGTGATGGCTATTTTTGTGGACGGCGTTGATGGCTGGCTGGCGCGTTGGGCTCAAGTCAAATCCTTTGCCCCTGAAATTGATGGCGCCCTGCTTGATAATATCCTCGATTATTTCAATTACGTTCTCGTCCCAGGATTATTTTTATACGAGGCCAAGCTGCTTCCCGCTCCTTTTGCGTTGGCAGGGATCATATTGATCGCCCTGACATCAGCCTTTCAATTCGCACAAACCGATGCAAAAACCGATGATCATTATTTCAAGGGATTTCCTTCGTATTGGAATGTAATGGCTATCTATTTGCTGATTTTGGGGTTGAACCCGTGGTTGAATCTGGCAATTATTGTTATTCTCAATATCCTGGTTTTTGTACCGATTAAATATGTCTATCCCTCACGGACGGCTCGCAGGCAGAATCTGACCCTGATATTGACATCCATCTGGGGGGGCATCGGTATCGTCAGCTTATTCCAATATCCCCAGGTCCATCCCTGGTTTTTGTGGAGTTCCCTCCTTTACATCAGTTATTATATTGCGATCAGCGTATTTCCCTCGAAGAAAAAAACAATCTAGTTTTATGCTTGGTTTTCCATATAAGAGCTTTGCGAGAATATATATTTTTAAATATACTCATTTAACGTTGTATAACTGATAACCGGGATCAAACTTTCGGAGTTTCCTCATATGCATATCCTTGTCACCAATGATGATGGCGTTCACGCCCCCGGTTTGCTTGCCCTTGTTCAGGCCATGCAAGGCCTTGGCGATGTGACCGTTTTTGCACCCGACCGGAACTGGTCGGCCTCTGGCCACACAAAAACCCTCGGACGCCCTTTGCGCGTGGACGAAGTCCAGCTCGCAGATGGTACGCCTGCCCTGGCAACCGATGGTGCCCCATCTGATTGTGTTTCGCTGGCCTTATTGGGATTGATCAAACCTGTTGACCTTGTCGTGACCGGCATTAATCCGCATGCCAATATTGGCTCTGATATTACTTATTCGGGAACAGTCACCTCGGCGATGGAAGCTGTCATCGGTGGCGTTCCCGGGCTGGCATTCTCTCTGGAGACTCCGCTTGATCTGGCGGAAGCAGATTATTCCTCCGCGGGTGAGATCGCGCGACGAGTCGCAGAAAAAGCCATCGCCGAAGGGTTGCCAAAGGATACCCTCCTGAGTACGAATATCCCTTATTTGCCATTGGATGAGATCAAAGGTTTCCGGATTACTCGTCTTGGAGAGCGAATCTACCTCGATGAGCTTGTCAGCCGTGAAGACCCCTTTGGCCGCCCCTACTACTGGATCGGTGGCAAGCATCCAACCGGCGAGTTGATCCCTGATACCGATTTTGGCGCGATCAGCGAGGGTTTTGTCTCCATTACACCCATCCAGATGGATATGACTGCTTACAGCGAGATGAAGAGACTTCAAAATTGGGTGTGGTAATTTTGCCCCCACCTGGCCTTCGCGTAGCACCGTTCGTCCAGCTTGACTGGATACTCACAGAGTGCCCCCACAAGCAGGGGAGGAAAAGGAATGAGCTATGCCCCGTTTTACTTCACCCCCCAGTCAGCTTGATTATCATTTGCAGGTTTGGGAGCTTGCTCGCCAAATCCCGGAGGGCAGGGTCTGCTCCTATGGCCGCATCGCGGGGATGATCCCGCCGCCCAATAATATGGACCCGAAAAGTTATCTTGCCTTTGGCCCGCGTTGGGTTGGCGGCGCAATGGCGCAATGCCCGGATGATGTCCCCTGGTGGCGGGTGGTCAACGCTCAGGGAAAGATCAGCGCACGTCCGCATGCAGCGCGGCAACGTGAATTGCTCGAAGACGAGGGGGTCGTTTTCGACGAGCGGGAAAAAATTGATTTTAAGAAATATTTGTGGGAAGGGGAAAACTCGGAATCATCCCAGCAACTCTCTCTGCCTGACGACTTCAAATAACATCACTGCCCCCGCAATAGCCGCGTTTAACGATTCCATCTCTCCTGGCATGGGGATATGAACAGACATTGCAGCCAATTCCCGCGCGAATTGGCTGGCTCCCTCTGCCTCTCCGCCAATGACGAGCGCAGACGGCGACTTGAAATCTGCCTCCGTATAAGCGATATCTCCGGCCATCACAGCCAGCCAGACCTTTAATCCCCCCACCCGATCTTTGATCTGATCCCAATCTGCCGAGAGTATTGGCAGGTGGAAATGCGCCCCCATCCCGGCACGGAGAACTTTCGGAGAGAAGGCATCTGTCGTTTCGGGGGGCAGAATGACGGCATCCACGCCCGCAGCGGCGGCTGTTCGCAAAAGCGTACCAAGGTTGCCCGGGTCACGGATCTGGTCGAGGATCAGTAAAAAATCGGGGGAGTTGGGCATTGGGAGTTGGGATTTGTCCAATACCGCCAGGATACCCTGGGATGTTTCGGTATCACCGATGGATTTTAGCAGCGCAGAATCCACTTCTTCGGCGTCCACATCTTGCAGGGAATTAAGAAGTTCCTGCCCTCGCTCATTCAGATTATTAGCATAAAGCACAAAACGGATCGGCCATTTCGCCTTCACAGCCTCTTCGAGCAGGCGCACGCCCTCCACAAGAAAGGCCTTTTCCTTGCGGCGTGTTTTGGCGCGTCCTTGTAATGCACGGACGAGTTTGAGTTTGGGGTTTTGGGGAGATGTGATCATGATATTTGATGTTAATCCCCCCCGCAAACAGAGGGAAGTGGGGGAGAATGCCCCCATTGTATCGTTAAAAAGTAAGGGCGGGTCTGAGACCCGCCCTTACTAAAAAAATTATGCTTCGTTGGCTTGAGCCACAACTGCGGCAAAGGCTTTCGGATCGCGTACGGCCATATCGGCCAGCATTTTACGGTTGATCTGGATATCTGCTTTTTTGAGCAAATGGATCAGGTTGCTATAGGTGACGCCATTTAGGCGAGAGGCTGCGTTGATGCGGGCAATCCACAGCCTGCGCAGATCGCGTCGGCGGACGCGGCGGTCCCGGTACGAGTACCAGAGACTCTTCAGCATCGCTTCATTGGCTCGGCGGAAGAGCTTGCTCTTCGTACCGCGCTGACCTTTGGTCAGCTTTAATATCTTTTTATGTCTTCGTCGTCCGTGAGGACCATTTTTTACACGTGCCATTATTTATCTCCTGCGCACCCCTGGGCGTCGGTACGGGGGCCTTCCCCGCAGCCAGTTGCATACACCCAACAGCCGCACTATAAGCTAAAAAACTATTTCATATTCGGCGCAAGGCGCTTGATGCGCTTGAGCAGACCACTGCCTTTAACAACAATCATTGAAGAGAGCAATGCCTTTGTACGCTTGGATGTGCGACGACGGAAATGGCTTTTTCCGCCTTTGGTCCGCACAAGTTTCCCAGAACCGGTCAGGCGAAAACGCTTCGAGGTCGCCTTGTGGGTTTTGAGCTTGTATTTTTTGGTTTTTACTTTCTTTGACACAAATTTTCTCCTTTCATAAAAATATCGCAGGCCGGGTCGATCTCCTGCGGAGATTAACTAATTAAGAATAATTCCTATTTGACTAGCGGACCCATAACCAACATCATAACGCGGCCTTCCATTTTAGGCATCTGTTCAATCGTGCCTATATCAGATAGTTCTTCTGCGATTTCACGCAAATCTTCGAGCGCAATTTCGGGGTAATCCATTTCACGTCCTCGAAAACGGATCGTCACTTTGACCTTTTTTCCTTCTTCAAGCCAACGTTTTGCGTTTTTAACCTTGAAGCCGCGATGGTGCTCATTGGTTTTCGGTCGCAAACGGATCTCTTTCAGGTCGATCCTGGTTTGGGCCTTACGCGCTTCTTTATCTTTCTTCGATCTTTGGTAAAGGAATTTACCAAAATCCATGACACGGCAAACGGGTGGTTTGGCCCCAGGCGAAACCTCTACAAGATCAAGGTCTGCCTCGGCAGCAAGGTCCATTGCCTCTTTAAAGGTCACGACCCCGATATTCTCACCATCAGCACCAATCAGGCGGACCTGGGGGCTGCGAATCTCTTCATTTATTCTAAAATCGTTTGCGCCTATGTGCTTCTCCTTCTTTCATAATAGAAATACAGACAACCAGCCAATGGGCTGGTTTGCGGATGGATGATACCACAGACCGAGAAAACCCGTCAATCGAAATTAGCCAAATCCTCTCTTGAATTCAACTTGCCCCCCTTTAACGGAACCAGGTTGACCTTTTAGAGTGTCCCGTCAACCAGCGCACAGAGCGGGCCTGATCCCAAAAATTCTCGTCACGGATGCTCATCCCCAAAAGGCCGCATTCGATCAGAGAAATCGAATCTGGCACGGTATCTGGCACCACGCAGGCAAAGCGAACGGGGTCTTGCAGCTGATCAATAAATATGCCTCGAAGTGCATTCTCTTCGTTTGGGGTGGGGAAACAGTTGGGATTCCAGAACCCATTTTCAGGAAAACGGCACCAGGATTGGTCTGCCTCTTTGACTACAGTATAGGTAAGGACATCGACGATCTGGCTATTCGAATTGAGCAGGCGGACGGTATCGCCGCCATCGCTCAGAGAGATATGCGAGGTATAGCCAAAAATCGCTATTCTGGCTCCTGATTGCAGGCTGACGCTGGGAAGTCTATAGGGGTCGGAACCGAGATCTTTTTCATCATCCAGTTGCCAGCCCTGTAAATTTACGGAGGAGACGCCTCGATTGATGATTTCGATATATTCATCGTTGACATCAACCACACCATCTCCGTTCCAGTCGTGACCGGCGCGAGGCAGAACCTCGTTAAGGACCACAGATTGAAAGGGGTAAGACGTTGGCGTTCCTGTCGGCGAGATCGGGGTTCTGGTCGGGATGGGAGAGGGGGTGGCAGTGACGTTGATCGCCCAATTGGCTTCCCCGGGTGAACCATTGATGGGTTTGTTAAATGCATCCAGATAAGCACTAGGTGCCCCAGCAAAGGTAAACCAGGCCGAAGAACCATCGGCTACCACGCCGCTCCGCTCCATGCTCCCAAAATCTGGCAATGCGCTGCCCGCAGGCCAACCCCCTCCATCATTATTAGCAGTATCAACCACTTGGCCTGTTGGAGAAATTAATTTTAGAAATTCCCCACCCTCTTCAAGAGCTTCAGTATAAATGAGGTCCGCGGGAATACCTACAACAGTGTCCTGAGTGCGCTCAAGGAGAAAATACCCTCCTTTGGCAATAGTACAGTTAGGGTTCGCACAATCAGCTGAAAGAAAATCAATCGTTGGCGTGCCATCAGCCGCTGTAATCTGCCAGTTCAACAAGTTAATGTCACCATCACTTGTATTGTAGAGTTCTATCCATTGATGGTCGCTTGAAGCTTCTGTTCCAGCCCAGGCGACTTCGTTAATCATTACGGTTCGTGAAGCTGTTGGAGTTGGCGTAATGGTTGGTGTTGAAATAGGGGGAATGGAGGTATGGGTAACAATATAACCCCAATTCGCCTGCCCAGGTGAGCCGTTGATATCATTCCCGGCGGCGTCTTTTCCATTTTTTACGGTACCGATATTGGTCACCCAAATATCATCAGCATCTGCGGATGTTCCCATCCGCTCCATGCTGCTGGCAGGGGATAGACGACCATTGGGCCAGGCGCCACCATTGCTGTTGGCAGTATCAATTATTGCGCCATCGGGGGCACGTAAACGAAGGAGTTCTCCTGAATCATCTAAGGCACCCAAAAAGATTTGATTGCTACTACCACCATCAAAATCGCTATCTCCGATTTCAACATTTTCTTCGCGCCCTCGCTCCAACAGAAAGTACCCAGATGCTGAAGTCACACCAGAAAGGATAATATCCGGGCTGCCATCTTCTGCGACAAGCCGCCAACCGGTTAGATCGAAACTTGGGACACCAGGGCTGTAAAGCTCGATCCATTCATCGTCAGAGGAGGCAACAGTCCCTCCCCAGGCAACTTCATTGATAAGCACATCCAAAGCCGCAGCCTGATGCGGCGCGGCCTGTACCCTCCAATTTAAAGAGGGGAGCAGCGAGCCGAGCAGGAACCCCGCCAGGAGAAAAACTGCGCTCCAGCGCATTTTCTTACGCGAGTGCTTATCTTTCTGCTCGGAGTTCATGGGGAAATAGTATCATATAACATTACTGATTGTTCAAGATAATTTTGTTTACCACAAAAATACAATTAGTTTAAATAAATCCTGCAATGATTCGTGCACACAATTGGTTTAATAAAGTTCTGCTCTTGAAGGCTTAACAATATTTTCTACCTCAATTCATTGTTGCGAATGCGATAATAACCTGAAAGGGTTTGCAATAAACAGCAACGCTTTTGAATTGAGAAAGATCTGTGTTCTCCGGGATTTCATAATCCTGATCGCCTGAGATCGCTGCAAGCGAACTTATCTCCAGGAATTCACCAAGTTCAGCGTACTCAGCAGAAGATGGTTTTCTGACAAAGAAAACATATAGATCCGGGCCGCAGCAGACAGAAAAGTTTTCCAGGTTCAAATAATAAGTTCCATCCGCCCTTTGGTAAATTGTTGCAGTGCCAGCTCCGGTATGATCCTGATCAGCACCTTCAAATTTACCCTGCAGCAGAATCACAGCGGCACTTTCAGTTGG
>NZ_CEYOSI010000190.1:1712-6876 GCF_982879505.1 Candidatus Desulfolinea nitratireducens | reverse complement strand
CTTTATTGGCAGAGCGGTTGGAAGAGGTATTATCCAGGCTTTGGAAAGAGAAAATAAAATAACCCCGCAGGGGCGACCGGCCGGTCACCCCTACGGCTTTCTAATGACAGACGAAACCTACGAAATTACTCTTGAAAAATTCATTTATGGTGGCGAGGCGATGGGGCGGCTGCCAGCCTCCGAAGGCGGGAAATTTGGCCGTGCTGTATTTGTCCCCTTTGCTCTGCCCGGTGAACGCGTTCGAATCAGATTGACATTCCAGAAACGTGGTTTCGCCCGAGCAAGACTGCTTGAAGTTCTCGAAGACTCACCAGAGCGCATTCCACCAAAATGTCCGCACTTTGGTGGATGTGGGCATTGCGCTTATCAACATATCCCCTACGAATCCCAACTCCGTGCCAAGGAAGAGATTCTCCGCGACCAGCTCATCCGTATCGGCAAGGTCAAGAATCCCCCGGTAAATGAGATTATCCCATCACCAGAAATCTGGCATTATCGAAACCAGATGGATTTTCAACTGACAGACAGACGAAAACAGGGAATTTCATTCCCCAATATCCTCTCAATCACCGAATGCCACCTCCCTGAGTCTACGGTCAACGACTTTTGGACAGAACTTGAATTTGGTGAAAACGATCTCTTTGAAACTATCTCCCTCCGTCAGGATGCCGCCAACAATCTGATGCTAATTATCCATTCGGATAATCCTGAAACCCCTGAAATGACCCTCGAAACTGATCTTTCCGTCGTACACCTCACCGCAGGCGATGCCATCGTGATGGGTGGAGATGATCACCTCGTCATCACGCTCCACAACCGTCCGCTGCGAGTCTCCGCGGCCTCTTTTTCGCATCCCAACACTCGCGTAGCCGAGAAAATGATCACGCACCTGCTTAATACCCTCCCTCTCACTTCCGATTCCACCCTGATAGAGCTTTTTAGCGGGATAGGCTCCTTTAGCGCCTTTCTTGCTCCCAAGGTTGGACGCCTCGTTTGCATCGAAGAGTCTCCCGCCGCCTGTGAAGATTTCGGGATCAATCTAGATGAGTTTGAGAATGTGGAACTCTACCAGGCCCAGGCAAAAGATGCCCTCCCCAGCCTTGACTTTACCCCTGATATTCTGCTCGCCGATCCGCCCATGGGTGGGCTTGGTCGGCATACCCTCGACGGGATTCTGCACCTCGGCGCAGCCACGCTGGCCTACGTCTCACGTGACCCGTCCACCCTCGCAAGGGATGCTGCACGCCTGATCAAGGGCGGCTACCGCCTGGACGAGGTCACGCCATTCGATGTCGCCCCGCAAACGGCGCAGATTGACAGTATTTCTATATTTAAAAAAGAGTAGAGTCTTTAAGAGTTGAGCGGGGCGATATTCATAATCCAAAAAGACAAGTTCCTTTGAAAAGAATTACCGGGTGAAGGTGCCCATTAAATGGGTTTCAGCCAAAATATGTCCTTCCATGGCATTCAGCAAATCATCCTTTTTCACACCGGGAAGAAAGCTGAGTGTGGTATCCAGTGCATATAATTTAAAAAAGTAACGATGCGTACCTCCGGGAGGGCAAGGACCGCCATAATCAGAACGGTTCCAGGAGTTGTTGCCAACAAATATTGATCCGGGATCCTGATTTTTCCCGGTAACAGGAAGATTTTCTTCAAGTTCGCCTTTATCTGCGGGGATATTGAAAAGAATCCAATGATCCCAGGTACCAACAGGCGCATCCGGGTCATCCATGATAAGGGCAAGACTTTCTGTTCCCACGGGTGGCTCACTCCAGGCAAGCGGCGGCGAAATATCATCTCCATCACAGGAGAACTTAACGGGGATATCTGCCTCATGCATAAATGCAGGACTGGTCAATTCAAAGGGCATGGCAGGCTCCTCTTCAATCATCTCTTCCTCGACGGGACTATCAGTTGGTGGGACTCCGGTCGGGGGCTGAGGCAGATCTGTCGGTGAGGGGGCAGGCTGTGGGTCAGAGGTTGGCGCGCCTCCACAAGAGGCTAATCCAAGCATAAGAAGTAGAATGACCAATATTGATCGTCGCATGAGTAACTCCTTTTCAATTATAAATCCTCGCGTTCTACACTATCAAATCCCAGCACAAAATCTGGGCCATAAGCCATGGAAGGTGTCTGAAAGCCGACCTTGAAATCGTCCGCCAGCACACGCTCAATGATGGCGACGCTGGTTTGAGCGGTAAAATAATAGGCTTCCGGGGTGCGCAGCTTGGCGCGGATATGCTCTCCGCTCTCATCATAAGCTTCGCCAATTAGCAGGCTGAAACCATTGGCGTTCTTTTTGGCAGAGGGGCCGGGTGGCATTAAGCCGATCAGGGCCTTGATGATATTTTTGGCAGGACGATTATAAAGCAGCCAGCCAAGAGAAGCGCTGGCACGCATCAGCTTGCGGGCGATAGCGGGAAAATACATATAAGTTTCGATATTAGGGACTCCCGTGCTGTAAAAAGCCGTCGCAACATCACCCCAACCCACCGAGGTGACCTTGACCGGACCCCGCCCAAAATCGACTTCGCGGATCTTCCATGCAGCCGGAACCTGAGTCATCCTGCCATTTTTGCGGATGGTACCCTGACGGTCCATATTTTCGATACCAGAACGAGCCGTGCCGCGCGATACGCCGCCACCGACACCCCGAATCGAGAGCTGGAGATGTGTGGCGGAGGGGTGTTTTTCTTTGAGATATAAGAGCAAACAATCGGAGGGGACCACATCGAAACCTGCGCCGGGCATCATCATGATCCCGGCAGATTTGGAATCTGCATCCAACGCAGCGACGGCTTCCAGCTCTGGCGTGCCCCCGCCAATATCAAGGTAGTGGGTGCCGGTGCGCAGGCAGGCCTCGGTCATGGCTTTGTAGGTATACCCAAATGGACCGGCGCAGTGCAGCACCACGTCCACGTCGCGGAGTGCGGAATCCAGTTTTTCGGTTTCGGAAAGATCAAAGGCGAGTGAGGGCAAACCCAGGGTCGCAGCTTGTGCCGCCAGCTTTTTCTCATTTCGTCCGGCCAGCAGAGGTTGATGCCCGCGCTCAAGGGCCTGCTTGGCGATCAGCGATCCTGTATATCCATACGATCCGTAGATAAGAAATTTACTCATATTGCTCCTGATAACGCTATCGATTGTCGGGTTTCTTCCAGTTTTGGATTTCGACGATATTTCCTTCGGGATCGGCAAGATATTGAAAAGTCAGTAACCCCACGCCGGGAAGATCACGGATTGCAAGCTCACCTATCGCAGAGCCGCCATGATTCAAGATCTCCTGCGCTGTTGCCCCAACATCGTCGACGATAAAGGCGACATGGGAAAAGCCCGGTGTATTTGGCTGGACAGAGGGGTGTTCGGGCATGGAATTATAGGAAAAGATTTCGAGGGTTGGACCAGCCTCTCCGCAGCCCGGAAGACGAAGGTGGATCCCGCGGATATGTGAGGCTTTGAGCCCGGTCACCCTGTCGAGCCACTCACCAGAATGATCACGTTCTGGCGGAGCGGGCACGCACTCGAAAACTTCCTGATAGAAGGCTGAGAGTCGCTTCCAATCTTTTGCGATCAGGTTGGTATGCACGAATTTTATTGACATCTTGACATCCTTTAATGTAAGTGTTTTTCCAGGAAACTAAATTCAATTCCGATTTTTGAGTTCATTTTTCATTGTGTAAAAGAGGCTACGATTAATTGAAGCATGGGCAAAGCATTTTCGACAACTTTAATATCATTTGCATCATCAAATTTTTTGCTGCCATGCATAAAGTTTTTTCTAATTGTATAAAGCAAATCGATAATTTGGCCTGCTAAAAAATTTCTATTTTCTTCGTTCTCAGGGTTTTTTAAATACGCCTTATAAAACTGAAAATCGACCGGACTCCAAACCGGATATTGGCTATCAGTGGTGTAATTGATATTGATCACGCCATTAACTCTTTGGCCGAAGGAATCAAATTCTATCTTTTTCCCTTGAAAGAAGGGGGTTCGACCAAGAAAATATTTAGTCCCTTCATGAAGAATTAGGGTATCTTTCAAATTATCGTCAAATTCCTGGAGGGCAAAACGAATCTGCTCTCTTTCACTGACGATTTCCACTTCAGGAATATTTACATTTCCATTTGCAATTGTAGCAATAGAGCCATCCTTGTTTTCTTTTATCTGAGTCCAACAGCCTTCACGATGGGCAATGGTTGTGTAAATATTATTGAATGCCGTCCAAAATAGAAAGTACTGCTCAAATGGGTGCCTCCCATCCCTGCGAGGTCGAATCCTTCTTGCAGTCTCTATCATTGAATAGGCAATTGGAATTTCATTTCTTTGAAATATTGTTGTCATATTAGGCCAGCCTGTTATTTCTACTGCCTTCCGTAGGGACAAATATACAAACACAGTCCACACACACCCACATGATTCTGCTCTTCCAGCCTGGTTAAATAGCGATCACATTTGCCAGCATCAAAGCGAGCCTCCCGAGCTTCTTTTTCCCGAAAAGGTTGCCCTGTGAAGGCGTTGATCGGGCAAATCTCGACGCATTTCTGACAATCGCCACAACCATCTTCCATTGATTCCCCTGTCACTTTCAACGGCGCATCCGTCAGTATCGTTGCCCACCGAACTCGGGGGCCTCTCTCTGGCGTAATCAGGAGACAGTTCTTGCCAATCCATCCCAATCCGGCCAGATGGGCTCCCATCTTATGTGAGAAGGCCGCAACCAGCTTCTCGTCATCTATCGTCTTCGAGGCTGGGACTGGCAAGGCTTTATAGCCATCGCTTTGGATTACGCTACTCAATCTTGAGCTAATCAGGTCGAGCCGCTGGTTGATCAGATCATAACCATGATGTTGATAATTAATCGCTACAGCCCGCTCCGCTCGTTGGGGCAGTTGATCTACAATGGTGTCTAAAAGAGCGATGCCAATCGAAATCGCACGCGGATATTCCGCAATCACTGCCCCACCCTGTTCAAGGATTGCATCACGGGCAGGAGAAAGCTCTGCCACACCAAAGAAATCTGCTCCCCAATTTTCAGCTAATCCCTCAATATTTTTATCGGGTGCCATTATTTTCCTCAATATTAGCTTGGTTTACTTATTTTAAAGAAATTCATCCAGCAAGAATATCGACCATCCTGATATTGGCGCGAGCCTGGGAAACATAT
>NZ_CEYOSI010000190.1:0-1702 GCF_982879505.1 Candidatus Desulfolinea nitratireducens | reverse complement strand
GGGGATAGCCATGACTACTCTAAAATATTGACTTTCAATCATAGGAAGCGATTTGATCAAGTTTGTATTTGCTGATATTTGGCACCATCGCATCCTTGCCTGGGTATCCTGTGATCAATAACAGGAATGGACGTTCGTTATCAGGTCGTCCCAGAATTTCATTCAAAAATTTCATTGGACTCGGCGTATGGGTCAGGGTAGCAAGGCCCGCTTGATGCAATGCTGTGATCAATATCCCGGTTGCGATCCCTACAGATTCAGTTGGGTAATAATTTTTGTGCGCTACACCTTTTTCATCAATAGTATTCTTTTTTAAAAACACTCCGATCAGGCAAGGTGCGATTTCCAGAAAAGGCTTATTTTCATCCGTCCCTAGTGGTTGGAGTGCTTTCAGCCATTCTTCAGGAGCACGTCCCTGATAAAATTCCCTCTCTTCTTTCTCTGCCGCCTCGCGAATCTTCCTTTTAGTCTCTGGATTTTTGACAATTACAAAATGCCAGGGCTGTTGATTAGCACCACTGGGTGCTGTCCCTGCAGCTAAAATGGCATTATTGATCACCTCCTCTGGAATCGGACGATCTGAAAAATCACGGACCGTGCGGCGACGTTTCATATCCAAATAAAATGATCGAGAGGTGGCTATCATTTCATCTGTATTTTTCTCGGTAAAATTCAACGGGGAGAATTTTTCTTCGCTCATTTTGAGTTTCTCATGAAGATGATCGGGAGAGGCTATGCGCTATTCAATTTCCAGAAAAAAAAGCATTTACGTTTTTCATATAACTTTCATAATCTTCAAAGCGGATATGATGGCCTGTGTCCGGAATATGAATGACTGAAATATGGTGATTCAACTCCTGCACCCGGTCAGCAATGGCTGGAGAGAGGAGGCCGCCCTTTTCCAGATCTGCGGTAACGATCAACGTCGGGCAGGTGAGTTGGGGGACATTTTCTTCCCAATCGCTTTCATCGATGCTCAAGATCGAAAGGATATTGGGATCCATTTGCTTTTTGGCCGGGCACCAGGTATCAATAACCCACTCCGGCCAGGTGGGATGCTCGATGCGGGTATCGGCGACAAGTTCATCGAGAGTCAATCTCGTCACGGTTTCAACCCAGGGGGCCATGGGATGTTCACTGAGTTGACTTAGTTCCACGCTTTCTTCGTGCTCGAACCAGGGCGGATCTTCGAGCAGTAAGGCTCGAGGGATTTCGGGATAGCGCACGCCCAATTCAAAGGCTACCATTGCCCCCATCGAGTGGCCACCGACGATCGGGCGTTCCAGCCCCAGAGTCTGGATGATCCGGGCAAGATCGGCCCCCATATCCACGCTCTCGCCAGGTTGGATGCGGGCCGAGAGTCCATGACCGCGGGCATCGGGCATAATGATATCGTAGTCGGCTTCAAGATCGAGAGCCGTTTGAATCCAGCAGAGGCCGTTATCAGAAAAGCCATGCGCCAGGACCAGGGGCGGTTTGCTGCCCTCGCCAGTCCGCCAATAGTGGTAAGAGACACCGTTGATCGTGAGATATTTTTCTGTCCAGTGGGAGGGGATCATAATTTATTTCCTTTTTTTGTAGGCAGGATTTGGTGGAGAAAAAATCAGATTGCGCTGACTATTCTCTGACAGCCTCGAACATCGCGATAATATTCTCCGGTGCGACTTCAGACAGAATATTGTGAATCTGCTGAAAGACGAAG
>NZ_CEYOSI010000189.1:4440-7011 GCF_982879505.1 Candidatus Desulfolinea nitratireducens | reverse complement strand
ACTCCTCCATTGCCTCTTCTCTGGGGAAATATTCTTCCAGCCAACGGGCTTCATCGTAGACATCGTCAATGTCACTTTCCTCCGCCCAGTAACTATCGCCAAGAATTTCGGCATATTCAGCGACCACAACCGCGCGTTGGAAATAGGGATCGGCATCGTGGAATTTTTCTTCCAGGTCACCCGTATGGATATCTTTTTCTATCTCCATAACTTGCCGGGTATCCGGGTCTTCCCAGCGCATGTGGACGGTGGCGATGCGTCCGTGGGCCCCTCCGAATAGTTTGATCTCATATAAAGCTGTTACAGAGTGCCCAGCGCCGATCTCGCCCGCATCCACGCTGTTGTCACGGAAATCTTCGTCGGCAATATCGCGATTTTCGTAGCCGACCAATCTGTAGCGGGAGACTACATCCGGGTTGAAATCAACCTGCACTTTGGCATCCATCGCGATGGTTTGGAGGGTGCTGGTCAGATCATCTACGAAGAGGCGTTTTGCCTCATTGAGATCATCTATGTAAGCGTAAAAGCCATCACCGTTATCAGCCAACTGTTCCATTAGGGTATCGTTGTAATTATCCATCCCGAAACCGAAGGTAGCCATTGTAACGCCTTCTTCAACATAGCCATGGACTTCATCGAGGATAGCATTCGCTTCGACCCTGCCCACATTGGCTACTCCATCGGAACAGAGGATGACACGATTGACGCCATCAGCATTATAGCCACGCAAGGCCATCTTATATCCCAACTTGATACCGGCCTCAGCGTTCGTCGAGCCTTCGGAGCGTAAGCTGTAGATCGCATCGAGGATGAGTCCCTTTTTGGAAGCAGATGTCGGCTCAAGGACGACGCGGGCCTCCGAGCCATAGACGACGATGCTGACTTGATCGCCCCTGCCCAATTGCTCAACAAGCATTTCCAACGAGCGCTTGACCATTCCGAGACGATTATCCATATCCATCGAGCCGGAAACATCGATGACAAAGGTCAGCGAGACATCCTTGCGTTCCCGATCGGAGACCTCATAGCCCTGAATGCCTACGCGCAGCATTTCGTAGCGTTCGGTTTGGGTAAAGGGCGATGGGCCACCATCCAAATGGATCCCAAACGCCTGATGCGCAGACGGAAGCGGATAACCCTGCTCAAAGTAATTGACGTATTCTTCAACACGGACAGAATCTTCGGGCGGCAGGTTGCCATCGTTGATATAGTTCCGCATGAGGGTATAAGAGCCGGTATCCACATCCAGGGCAAAGGTGGAAAAATGGTCATCCTCGGTGTCGATGATCGGATTTACCCCATAATCTTCAAAGAACATATCATTTGGTCCTTCATCTCTGGTCTGTGACCGAAACATAGCGGATGGTGTACTTTGGGGTTGATTGCTGCTGAAGTTACTCGGCGCGCTACTTTCTGCAGTTTTTTCAGAAGCAGAATCTGAGTCTCCAGCGCTATAGGGCGAAGGATTGGATTCTGCAGCAGGCTCTTCTGGACTGGGGGCAAATTCTTCATAAAGAGCTGGTGAGTTGGGTTCCTGTTCGGCAGGCGAATTTAAACCGCCACAGGCACCAAGAATAAAAGCTGCCAATATCATCATATTCAAAGCGATCTTTTTTGCGGACATTTTCTCCTCCTTGAGAAATTATGGGATTTCTCTTATGACGCCCGTATTAAAAGAAAAGTTCCCGCATAAGCGGGAACTTATTATCAATCAAATCAAACTACGCGATTCTCTGTAATAGCTTTTCGAATATCTCACTCAGGGATGCCATGATCTTTTTTGACCGCTGATGGAATAATTCAATATCCCCGTATGCTTCGCCCCCTTCAATGCTGACCAGATCCGATACGCCGCGCAGGACGAGGAGCCTGATCCCGTTTTTCTGCGCCACCCAGGATATAGAGGCTGTCTCCCAATCTGCGGCGAAAGCATCGTACTTTTCGATCAGCATGGGGATATCTTCCGGGAATATATCGCGATCGCCCGAGACGAGTAATCCGCGTCGGACGGGGAGATCGTCCACAGACGGGAGCCAGCTCAGGTCAAGGTCGGTCGCGTAAAAATCGATTGCTGCGGCCGTATCTCCCATTTGCTCATAGATATCGTAGGATAGCGCGCGCTCGACAAGGATGATCGTCCCGGTCTCAACACGCCCCTCAAATCCGCCGCAGGTCCCCAAATTAACGAGCAAATCCGGACGGAAATGGTCAATCACAAATTGCGCACTTGCCGCCGCGGATATTTTTCCCCAACCAGCGAAGAAAAAAGTAACCGGGTGTTGATCTAAAATTGTATTGAAAAACTCGCCGTAGAGTGAGTTTTGAATATTAGCATCGGGATAAAGAAGCTTGATGGCGCGCCACTCAGAATTGGCGGAGATGAGAATAGCAATTTTATTCACCTGGGTCAACCCTGATCCAAATTCCGCTCGCCTTCCAAATAATCGAGCAATAATTGCAGGACGGCGTCGGCAGAGAGGATTTTATTTTCCAAACGATCACCATCCCAACAAAAATGTCGGGCCCATTCACCCTCGGGTGTGGAAAGACCGATCCAGGTGGTACCAACGG
>NZ_CEYOSI010000189.1:0-4430 GCF_982879505.1 Candidatus Desulfolinea nitratireducens | reverse complement strand
GTTTTTCGAGCATGCCACCCCCGGGACCCGCGATCCCGCTGACACTGAGGCCGATATCCGCCTTGAGAGCCTTGCGCACTCCCTGTGCCATTTCCAGTACTACTTCACGGCTGACCGCGCCGTATTTTTCGAGCGTATCCCATGAGACGTCCAGCCATTGTGCTTTTGCCTCGTAGGCATAGGCGGTAATACTACCCAGGTAATATTCAGATGAACCGGGAATATTCGTTACCCGATGCCCGACCAGGCCACCGGTACAGGATTCTGCGAAGACAAGTTTCTGTCCGCGTTCAATGAGGTAGGGTCCAATTTTGAGTTCAGGAGAGTCAGAATTCATGGGGCGTATTATACCAATTGGTGAAAGTCAAGACCACCCGCTATGTGGGTGATAAATTGTTTCGGGCGTGCCGCCCTCAACCCGCAAAAGCGATAATGAAGGTCCCGTGCCCTTGAAGGGAACGGGACCTTTTTATAAAAGAGCCTCCACTATTTGCATATGAGAGGCTTCCTGTAAACGTATACCGATTTAGTAAAGACCCTGATTGATCTCACTGAACACTTCGCCAATTATGGGACCAGCTGCAGCCAAACCAATGAGCAGGCAGCAGCATACAAATACAAAGAGTACCAATCCAGGTAGGAGTACGGCCCCTGCCGCTTTTCCGGTATCAAGATCATTAACTGCTTTAACTGCCAGCACCTGAAGCACAATTTGATAAACCCAAATTCCTATGGAAATTAACCCGAAGCACATCCCAATAAATGGAATTAACCCCAATAAACTCATCATGGCTGAGGCGAGCATAAAGGGCGCGTAAATTGCGCCAAATGGATACACCAGCGTTGCATAAGAGGCTGTACCGCCAAAAAGGCTGGCAATCCATTGGATCAAAGCGGTGCTTAGCATAAAGAACAGCACAACAATACCAGCCATAAAAGGTGCGATAACAAGCGCTCCAATTAAAAATCCGCCCATATCTTCAACGGGAAAATCCCCCATCCCGTACCCAGATAATTGCCTGGCTATATTCGGAAACCCGATGGCTGCCTGGGCACCAACAACTATTATAAAAGTGACCAAATAGGAAATAAAAATCCAGAGATAGGCAGTGCCCGGTTTCGCATTGGATTGCGCAGCTAAATCTCTAAAGGTCTGTTCATTGGGCTTCGTGATTGCTGCAATCCAAACCTGATACCAGGGCATTGGCTCGTCGCTGGAATATGGAGAGGGTTCCTGGTCAAGAAATTCTGGTATTTCGGACATAATACAATCTCCTCATAAAAGTTTGATTAAATATTTACTTTATTGTAGGGGATTAGATGAGAATGTCAAGCGAAACCCCCTCACCCATCCTTGCTCCGCTTGGATTTCCCTCTCCCGCAATGCGAGAGAGGGGGAGCGAGCGGAGCGATGCGGGGGTGTGAGGGCAATGAGGTAAAATTAGCCGTATGCAACTTTCAGAGCAACTCCAAGGCACTCTTGCCACCATCCCGACCAAGCCCGGCTGTTATCTGATGAAAAATGCCGAGGGCAAGATCATTTACGTTGGGAAGGCGGTCAATTTACGCAATCGTGTGCGTTCCTATTTCCATGCCAGTGCGGGGCACGACCGCAAAACACGACGTCTCGTCCAGGAGATTGCGGATGTCGAATGGATCGTCGTTGGCTCTGAACTCGAGGCACTAATCCTCGAGATGAACCTGATCAAGCGCCATCGTCCCCACTTCAATGTACGCCTGAAAGACGATAAGCGCTATCCCTATATCAAAGTCCATTGGGGAGAAAATTTTCCAAAAGTAACCGTCACCCGCCAAATGCGCAAGGATGATGGCTCACGGTATTACGGTCCGTACACTTCCGTTTGGGCAGTTCATCAGACCCTGGATCTGCTCCGGCGCATCTTCCCATATTTGACCTGCGACCGCGAGATCACTGGATTGGATAAACGCGCTTGTCTCTACCTTGATATCAAATTATGTACCGCTCCCTGTATTGGTGCGGTCAACCAATCAGAATACAGGCAAATGATCGCCGATCTGGGAGATTTTCTGAATGGACGCACTGGCCCAATTGTAAAACGCCTGCAAGCTGAAATGGCGAAGGCTTCTGAAGATCTGCGTTTTGAAAAAGCTGCGGCCTTGCGAGACCAACTGAATGCGATTGAGAAAGTGGTCGAAAAACAAAAGGTGATTACCAAGAAACAGATCGACTCGGATGTGATCGCAATGGCGCGTACCGATGGTGATGCCTGCGTCCAAATCTTCTTTATCCGATCCGGGAAAATGGTCGGGCGGGAATATTTCATGCTTGAAGGCACCGAAGACAGCAAAGATTCTGATGTGGTGGCGCAATTCGTCAAGCAATTTTATACCGACGCGGCAAATGTCCCTGCCGAGGTATTGTTGCCCAAAGAAATTGAAGAAGCACAGATCATCAAGCAGTGGTTGAATACCAAACGCGGCGGACGCAAAGTCGAAATGCGGGTTCCCCGCCGCGGACAGTCTCGTCAGCTTGTGCAGATGGCTACCGAAAACGCTGCCGAGACATTGAAGTCTCTCCGGGCACAATGGCAGGCTGATACGCATAAACAAGAGCAATCGCTTGCAGAATTACAGGAGGCCTTTCAACTCAAAACGCCGCCAAACAGAATTGAGTGCTACGATATTTCGAATACACAGGGTGTCGCTACTGTTGGGAGCATGGTCGTCTTCACTCAGGGTGTGCCTGACAAGAAACTATATCGGCGTTTCAATATCAGAAGCGTAACAGGGCCTGATGATTTTGCCAGTATGGAGGAGGCGTTAACGAGACGCTTCAAACGCTGGCAGTCTGCCCAGGAGATGGCAGCCCAGCCCAAATCCAAGAAAGAGGCGTCTTTTTCCTTTTTGCCAGATCTGCTGATCGTCGATGGTGGCAAAGGTCAATTGAGTCGCGCCGTCCAGGTCCTCGAAGGATTTGGATTGGGTGAAAAAATCCCCGTTGTCGGGTTGGCAAAACGTGAGGAGGAGATATTCTTCCCATATCAATCAGAGGGAATTTTATTACCGCGCCATTCACAAGGCTTATATCTGATCCAGCGCATTCGGGATGAAGCACATCGATTTGCCATTACTGCCCATCGAAAACAACGCAATAAAATTGGGATGGCATCTGTGCTCGATATCATTCCCGGCATTGGTCCGGCACGAAGGAAATCCCTCTTGCAACATTTCGGTTCTCTGGATAAGATAAGAGCTGCCAGCATGGATGAACTTGCCGCTGTATCGGGAATCACAGTCGCTTTAGCCGAGACTATCAAGGCAAATTTGGAATAAAAATATATTTATTTTGACTCCTTGATAATTAGGCGAAGTTGAAGGAAAGAAAATAAATTAATTTCCAAAATATTCAAATCTAATAATAAAGGAAAAGAGATGGCAAAGAATAAAAAGAAGAAGAATGTGAAAGCTCAGCCGAAGAAAGAATCAACCTACAAAGCCCGCCAGGCGCGCACAGTCCGCATCGCAGTAATCGTAGTTTCTGTAATTATCGTTCTCTCGATGGCATTATCCTCTTTAAATATCAATTAGCCTGTTAAAAATCGATTACCATAAATCTGCCTTAAAACATGCCAATGATATAATCGACAAACGCGGCAACTTATGCCGCGTTTGTCGTCAGTAAGAAATTTTTTATAGGATTAATATGCTGTCAAAATTAGCTGGAATTGAAAAACATTACGAAGAACTTGGCCAACAACTAATGAAAGTTGGCGATGATTATAAGCTTGCAGCAAATATCGGCAGAGAACGTTCTGAAATGGAAACAATTGTCCAAAAAGCAGAAATCTACCGAAGTTTACTAAGCCAGATCGAAGATGCGCGCTCCATGGTTGATAATGAAACTGATGAAGAGCTTCGTTCTCTCGCCGAAATGGAGCTGGAGGAATTGGAGCCACAGGTTGAACTGTTAGAAGTAGAAATTAAAAGCCTGCTTGTTCCCAAAGATCCGCGCGATGGAAAAAACGTCATCATGGAGATCCGGGCGGGGACCGGTGGCGACGAAGCTGCTCTGTTTGCAGCAGATCTGTATCGAATGTATACGCGCTATGCCGAAAACCAGAACTGGAAAACCGAGATATTGTCTCAAAGTAATATCGGGATTGGCGGATTAAAAGAGATCACATTTCTCATCAAGGGAGCCGGCGTCTACTCTCAACTCAAATTCGAATCTGGTGTACACCGTGTCCAGCGCGTACCCAGCACAGAATCACAGGGGCGTATTCACACATCCACTGCCACGATTGCAGTATTGGCGGAAGTCGCAGATGTCGATATCCAAATCCCGACCAGCGATTTGCGGATTGATGTTTATAAATCTGCCGGGGCTGGCGGACAAAGCGTACAAAAAAACTCCACCGCCATCCGGATCACCCACCTTCCGAGCGGAT
>NZ_CEYOSI010000188.1:0-7177 GCF_982879505.1 Candidatus Desulfolinea nitratireducens | reverse complement strand
ATTCTCAAAGGGGACTTTTTTACCCATGAGAACAATTTCACCTGCATCAATGCTGCGTAATCCTGTGATCGCTTCTACTAATTCAGTTTGTCCGTTCCCCTGAACCCCCGCAATGCCTAAAATTTCGCCAGCACGAACTTCAAAGGAAATATCCTTTACAACTTCCAATCCTCGTTCACCCTCAATGGTCAGGTTAGCTACCTCAAGAACAACATCGCCCGGTTTGGCTGGCGCCTTTTTAACCTCGAGGAGGACTTCACGACCTACCATCATAGCCGCGAGACCTTTTTGATCTGTCTCATGTGGGGAAGTATGTCCGACAACCTTGCCTCGACGCATCACGGTGATGCGATCGGCCACATTGAGAACTTCTTTGAGTTTGTGGGTGATAAAGATGATTGAAACACCTTTTTCTGTGAGTGCGCGCATCACTCGAAAAAGATCTTCTGCTTCCTGTGGGGTCAAAACAGCCGTTGGCTCATCAAGTACGAGAATATTTGCTTTTCGATAGAGTGCTTTCAATATTTCAACGCGCTGCTGTACACCAACCGGTATATTCTCTACTATTGCATCTGGGTCCACCTCGAGGCCGTGAGCTTCAGATATTTCAAGAATCTCGCGGCGGGCACGACGCAGGTCGAGGCTGGTCCCTTTTGTAACTTCAGAACCAAGGATCATATTCTCGGTAACGCTGAAGACAGGAACGAGCATAAAATGCTGATGCACCATCCCGATCCCGTAATTGATTGCATCGCTGGGGCCATTGATTTCAACCACATTATTGTCGATTAAAAATTCCCCTTCGTCTTGCGTATATAAGCCATAGACGACGTTCATCAGGGTTGTTTTCCCTGCGCCATTTTCACCAAGCAGTGCATGGATTTCGCCTTTGCGCAGCGTAAAGCTTACATCATCATTAGCAAGTACGCCAGGAAAGCGTTTGGTGACGTGACGAATTTCGAGGGCCAGATTTTCTTCAGTCAAGACCTACTCCTTCTCGTAAGGGACGCCATCTGCGGCGGGGACGCGGGTGCGCCCTACAAAGCCAGATAAGATGACAATGGTCAAAACATAAGGCAACATCCCAATAAACTGATGGGCCACTTGTATATCAGCAAATTGGAGTTGGGTTTGCATGGCGTTTGCAAACCCGAAGAGCAAAGCCGCGCCCCACGCGCCAAGCGGTGTATATTTACCGAAAAGCATTACTGCCAGCGCTACAAATCCACGTCCATTGGTCATTGCCCGCTCAAAAGAGCCAACTGCTTCCAGGGTCAGGAAGCCACCTGCCAGGCCGGCGATCGCACCACCTGCTATCACGTTTATATATCGAACTTTATAGACATCTACTCCGAGTGTATCCGCGGCACGGGGATGTTCACCGACAGCGCGGGTTCGCAGACCCCATTTGGTGTAGAAGAGAACGTAATGAACCAGGATAACCAGGACGAAAGTAGCGTAAGTGATGGGGGGATTGTTGAAGACTGCGCGCCCAATGAGAGGAATATCTGCAAGCGGACCAAGCGGGATGGGGAGCAGCTTGCCCTCTGTTGTCAATCCGACCTGGTAAAAGTATCCCGTTAATCCGAATGCAAGAGTCGTGATTACCGTTCCGCCGATGATCTGGTCCATTTTTAGGTGTACAGACATATAGGCAAGCAGCAAGCCCATGACGGCACCGGTAAAAATAGCCGCAAATACGGCAACGAGCAGGTTGCCCGTCCAAACGTTGACAAGAAATCCGACAAAGGCACCGAGCAGCATTTGGCCCTCGATCCCGATATTAATCACTCCGGAACGTTCCCCCAAAAGGCCGCATAATGCACCAAGAACCAGAGGTGTAGATTGACGAATGGTTGAGGCTAGAACGGCTTCCGTAACGCGGCCATCAACAGAATATTGCCAGATGGTGATCACGATGACGGTGAGCGTGACAAAAATGGTAGCGCCCCATTTTTTGATAAAGTGCTTTATTGGGGAAACCGGGGTTGGGAGAGAAATAGTATTTTGCATAAGAGCTCCCTATTGTTGTCCCCAACCACTGAGGATGATTTTTTCACCATCCTCTTCTCTGGTGCGGAGTAGTTTGCGAATAATCAAATCTGCGGTAACAAAGAAGAGCATTAATGCTTGAATGACATCGGTAATTTCCTTGGCTACGCCAGCATTAAATTGCATAGTGCTGGCGCCGGCTTTCATTGCGCCAATCAGGATCGCGGCGGGGATGATTCCAAAAGGATGGGTTTTGCCTAACAAGGCGATGGTGATTCCGTCGAAACCAAGACCTGTGTTGAACCCTGGTTGGTAGCGACCTACAATGCCCAGTGATTCAATGCTGCCTCCCATACCGGCCAGAAAACCGCTGATAATCATAGTGAGGATGACGGTAAATGCGACTCGCATGCCAGCATATTTTGCAGCGTGGGGGCTGAGGCCAACCGTACGGATCTCAAACCCTGTAGTAGTTCGCCAGAGTGTAAACCAGACGATAATTGAGACTATTATCGCCAGGAAAAAACCAACCGGAATTTCGCCAATCGAAGGGATGCGTGCACTATCCAGAATTTCGGGAGTACGGGCAACGATATTACCCCCCGCCGAATCTTTGAGAGGCCCATCAGCAATATAGTCGGTAATATTGATCGCCACATAATTCAACATAATTGTTGTGATGACCTCACTGGCTCCAGTGTATGCTTTTAGTACGCCGGGAATAGCGCCAAATAATGCGCCGGCTATGGCGCCTGCCAGAACCGCTACTGTGACGTGAAGGAAGGGAGGTAATCCTTTTAGCATAAAGCCCGCTACAGCAGAAGCCAGCGCTCCAAAGAGGAGTTGTCCTTGCGCGCCAATATTAAAGAGACCAGCTTTAAAGGCAAAAGCCACTGACAGCCCACTAAAAATGAGCGGTGTGGCCTTCGCAAGAGTACGACCGAAGGCTTTCATACTGCCGAAAGAACCTTCAATTAGCGCAGCATAGGCTCTGAACGGGTTTGCACCTGATATGGCAAGAAGAATAGCACCGATCAAAATTGCTAAAAGAACTGCCGCCAGGGGAACCGCTACAGCACGCCAAAGTGCACCCAACCAGCTTGAAAAAGATCGGGCGTTTTCCTCATTATTCTTCGATTGATCGTTCATAAAAAAATACCCTTTAGGTGATATATCCAAAGTGGAATTTTACCCTGCTTCAGAAAGGGCGTAAAGCAAAGCTTGAGAAGATACGGTATAAAAAGGCGTTTATGCGTTCATAACAGGATTGCTAAGTACCCCTAGTCCTTCAATATCTACTTCAACAATATCTCCATCGCTCAGTGCTCCAACACCTGCGGGGGTGCCAGTGAAGATCAGATCACCTGGCTCAAGTGTCATCACTGAAGAGATAAAGGCGATAATCGTGCTGACGCTGAAAACCATATCACGTGTGGATGCCATTTGGCGCATCTGCCCATTGACACGGCAGGTGACGACTGCGTCTGAGGGGTCGAAGTCGGTATCGATCCAGGGGCCAAAGGGAGCAAAGGTGTCGAAGCCTTTGCCGCGTGTCCACAAACGATCAGCATTTTGAAGATCGCGGGCGGTGATGTCGTTCCCGATGCTGTAGCCGAGGATATGTTCCCGGGCCTCCTCTGAGATAATATTGCGCCCACGTTTGCCGATCACCACAACCAGTTCGGCTTCATGTTCCACTTGGCGGGATTGGGGAGGCAGGATGATCGCATCTCCAGGATTGATGACGGCTGATGGTGGTTTGAAGAAGATCAAAGGTAGTTCGGGAACTTCGGCATCATGTTCTTTGGCGTGGGCAGCGTAATTGCGCCCAACGCAGATGATCTTGCTCGGCTGAGATGGTGCGAGGAGTTGGGCATCTGCAAGTGGGGTGGTCGCATCAAGACGGCGAAATTCGCCAAAAAGATCCCCTTCTATATCGCCAATCTTGTCGTTGAGCAGCCAGCCGTAGCGTGCTGATTTCTCTTTTGTTTGATAGCGTACAAAACGCATATTGTCCTCCGGCGGAAAATAAAATATCTCTGAAGTTTAACACAAAGTCGTGTATAATATCGTCCGCAAGAGGCACTTACCCTCCTATCTCAAAGGGATACTCGGGTATACGCTTTTCAATTGAATATAGAAGTATATTTTCCCGTCAAGGGCGCTTAGCTCAGTTGGTTAGAGCACCTCGTTTACACCGAGGGGGTCGGGGGTTCGAGTCCCTCAGCGCCCACAAAAAAAGTCAACCTGATGGTTGGCTTTTTTGTTTCACCGAAACATTCTTGAAGGAGTTGGAATTTCCCTCGAGGGTGACGAAAGAGTCCCTTCGCGGAGCACCGTTCGTCCGGCTCGACCGGATCCTTTGGGGCAGCGCCCACAAGATTTTTGGAAACCGCCAATAGATAAAATTGAGCGGTTTCTTGCTATGATGCAGTTCAATGACAGGGGGAAATTGGCGACTTTGAAAAAACTTCTAAATGCAAAACTATTTCTGTTTTGAAAACCTGGTTCGAGTTCCATTCGTAATTCTTACTCCCTGATCGGATGTATTGGAGATGAACATGCCCGTAGTGATGTATTTCTAATGGACAAATTGTTTGAAACTCGTACAATGTCACGTCTTTGCGAACCCCGATGCACTTCGGGGTGAAGCAATCTCCCTCTCGGCGAAGGAGACTGCCGCGCTGCGTAAACTCCGCTCGCAGTGACGTAGGATTGTACGAACTTTATTTGATTTATCCATAAGATACGGGCGGAAGTAAAAAAGTCACAACTGGGCTATTCAGGAAAATGTGACGCTCCGGTAAATTTCGGTGTCTAAATAAGTACAAGTAACCATTTAACCACTTTCAAAAGGAGATTTTTTATGTTTGACCAAATGCTTTCCCAATTGATGGCTCTCGTCGGCGAGGACATGCTCAACCTGCTGGCTGGTCTGGCTATCCTGATCGTGGGCTGGATCATCGCCCGTATTATCAAATCGGTGGTTTATCGCCTGATGAAGCGCACCAACCTGGACAACCGCCTGGCGGGTACAGTAGCTGAAGGCGAAGAGCCTACCAAGTTAAATATTGAGAAATGGGTTTCAATAGCTGCGTTCTATCTGGTCATGCTATTCGTGCTGGTCGCTTTCTTCCAGACCGTGCAACTCCCGGCTGTGGCTACCCCGTTGAACGCTATACTGGAGCAGATTGCCCTGGCTGCCCCTCAGTTGCTTGGTGCGATATTGATTCTGCTGGTTGCCTGGCTGGTTGCTACCCTTGCCAGGTTTATCATCCAGCGCACCATGCGTGTGACCAAACTCGATGAGCGCCTGGCTGCTCAAGCTGAAATCGATGAACCAATAGTCAGCGTTTCTGAGTCGCTGGCGAACGGCGTTTTCTGGCTGGTCTTTCTGCTCTTCTTGCCTGCTGTGCTGAACGCTCTTGGCATGCAGGGTCTGGTCGAGCCGGTTACCGGCGTTGTAGACACCATCTTGGGTGCCATTCCCAATATTTTTGCAGCAGCCATCAGCCTGTTTGTGGGCTGGCTGATCGCCCGCATTGTGCGCCAGATCGTGGTCAACCTGCTGGCTGCCACCAACATCGACAGCTTCGGTGATCGTATTGGCGTCAGCGGGGAAACACAAACCCAGCCGCTTTCCAAGATCATCGGCTCAGTGGTTTATATCCTGATCCTGATCCCGGCGGTTATCACCGCCCTCAACGCTCTTGGCGTAGAAGCCATTTCTGCTCCTGCCATTTCTATGCTGACCGCGGTTATGAACGGTGTCCCGCTGTTCTTCGGCGCAGCAATTGTGCTTCTGGTCGCTTACTTCGCTGGTAAACTGGTCTCCGGTTTGGTCAGCAACCTGCTGATGGGTATTGGCTTTGACAAGGTTCCCGAAGTGCTGGGATTGCGCCTTGCTTCTGACAAGAGCCAGCGTACGCTTTCAGAAGTTGTCGGCTATATCGTTCTCGCCGCAGTACTGCTGTTGGCTGGCATCGAAGCTGCTGACATGCTCGGTTTTGGCTTCCTGGCTGATATGCTGGCAACCTTTATGGCCTTTGGTGGACAGGTGCTACTGGCACTGGTCGTCTTTGCAGTTGGCTTGTACCTTGCTAACCTGACCCGCAATGTCATCTTGGCGGCTGGTGGGAACAATGCCGGCTTCATGGCCGGATTGGCACGCATTGCCATTCTCGTTCTGGTGTCAGCAATGGCGCTCCAGCAAGTTGGCGTAGCTGGCGAGATCGTCAACATCGCCTTTGGTGTGCTGCTAGGTGCAATTGGTGTAGCAGCCGCACTGGCTTTTGGCTTAGGTTCGCGCGAAACTGCTGGCCGTATGGTAGAAAATTGGATCAATAAGCTGGAAGCAAAAGAGTAATCACTTCCACCTGAGTATTTCCAAAATCAACAGGTTGCCTCTATAATCATCAAGCCTGCCTCGCATTTGACAGTTGGCAGGCTTGATGCCTATTATGGATGATCTCAGCCACCTCACAGACACAGAACTTATATCACTTTGCCTGGCGCGCAGCAGCAAAGACGAGCGCCCCTTTGCCGAGATTTTCCATCGGCATCATGCCATTGTAGCGCGCGTGATCTTCCGGTACTTTCCGCACGAGCAGGATGTAGAAGATCTGGCACAGGAAGTTTTTTTCAAAGCTTACCGCAGCTTGGAACAGTATGAAGGACGCTCTTCCCTGAAAACCTGGCTGTATAGCATTGCTACCAATACCGCCAAAAATGAGTTGCGCAAACGATCTCGCCGCCCGGTGGTGGTTGATCAATCGTTACAAGAAATGGAAGAAGTTCTTCCTGACGAAGCAGAGGCACTACCCAAACACAACATCCATCAGCAGCAAACCTTCCAGCAAGCCTTCTCTCAACTTAGTGCACCAGAACAAGAAATTCTCTTGCTAAAAGATGCCGAAGAATTGACCTATGAAGAAATTGCGGGCCAATTAAACCTATCTGTAAGTGCGGCCAAGATGAGGGTCCAGAGAGCGAGGCTGGCAATGAAAACTTATTATCAGGAAAAAGATCATGTCCAACAATCATCTTAGCGCGGAAGAAATCCAATCCTATATCCAATTTATGTTGAGCGATGATGAAAACGAGCATGTTATTGCTCACCTGAGCGAGTGCGATGCCTGCCTGTCGCGCGTCGATATAGAATGGGAGGGCGGTTCTCAGCCTGTAT
>NZ_CEYOSI010000187.1:0-7356 GCF_982879505.1 Candidatus Desulfolinea nitratireducens | reverse complement strand
CTTATACAGGATATTAAGGTCATTTATGCCATATAACCCAATGTTATTTCGTTATATAACCCAATGCTATTGTGCATTTTGACCCAATTATTCTGTTGCCTTGGGCATTAAGCACCATCGACCCTCTATGCTAATTTTTATCAAAAACTGTAAAAACTCATAAAAACCTAAGTCAACTTAAAGAAAAAACAGGACTGCCATAAGGACAGTCCTGTTCGTGTTGCTTGTGTACTATTTATTCTTATTCAAATACTGCAAGGGAAGCTTCGAGCAATGCTCGAACGTAGGCCGGGTTGTGGACACCATGACTGGCATCTTCAACTTCGATCAGGATGTAATTCCACAAAGCCTGAGCTTGGGCTGCAGGATAGACACCTACAACGGGGTGGTCTTCTTCGAGGTCATACATGCCTTCGGCTTCAAGAAGTTCACCAAGTTCAGCAAGCATTGCGTCTACTTCGGTCTGCAAACCACTGAAATCAAAGTCTTCGATATCAGCATGGCATTCCTGGCAGGCGGCAACGTTCGGCAGGAAGGTGTGGTCCTGGCCTTCGCCAAGGTGGCAACTGACACAGGTGTCTTCAACCATTGAATAATGCGCTCCGGGTTTACCTTCAACTTCACCGGCGCCGCCAATCCCAAGCAGTGTAGCGGATTGTGGACCATGGTGCGGACCCCAGTGAGTGCTGGTCACTTCGATATTGCCATCGGCATCAGCTTCGTCTATTCCGCGGCGCGGAACGTGGCAGGTGGCACAAAGGTTACCCTTGCCACCGTCGTAGGTCACGTCTTCAAATGCGAAGACGACGGCCGGGGCACTGGTTGACAGAGCCCAGTCCGCACTCGTGTAGGATGTGTGGATCTGATGGCAGGTGCGGCAATCCTGATGGGTTACATCTGCGGCATCACCTTCATAGGTTGAGGGGTTGGCGCCAGCAGCGATCATTTTCTTGAAAGATGCGCCGGAGTGGCAACCAGTACAACCATCACGGCCACCTGCGTAAGCAGCGGCTGTGCCACTACCATGGACAGAAGTTTCCCAGGGGGTCTTCTTGCCGGTGATGATGGCGGTGTCATTATGGCATTCGGTACAGGTCAGATCAGCAGCCATGGCAGGTTCACCAGCGGGGCCAGCAGGACCTTCTGCGCCAGCAGGGCCAGCGGGGCCAGTAGGACCTTCTGCGCTACAAGCAGTTAAAATTACTGCGGCGACAAGCAATGTAGCAAAAACAAGCATTTTTTTAGTAGACATTCTTTGTATTCTCCTTTGGGTAGCGATATTGTATCTATTCAAAACACTCTTTAGTCTATACCAATAAACACCTCCTGAAAATGATAAAGATGTTCTCGATTATGAATTGCCAATCGGCAATTCTCATCTTATGTTAATATACCCAATAGTATAGCATAAGTTGTGCCAATATACCCAATACCAAAAAGTCACATATCCATGTGACTTTTTCCTCGGAAATATTTACTTTAGGACTTACGCAATCCACTTTTTTTCTCGCCGCAATGCTCAGCATTGCAGCTTGTTTACAATACCCCAACGCAGAGCATTGGGATAAGGATAATAAAAATGCGTAAGTCCTATACTTTTTATGTGGCTATAAAGTAGCTTGGTAAAAAAAAATCCCACCTGGAATTACTTGGTTTGATGAAAAATACAACCCACAACATTCGTTGGGTAGAATTAGCCATCGAATGTTGTGGGTAGGAAAAGAATTTTAATTATCGAGCGCACCCTCATCGATCCACTCAGCCAATAATTCGAGCTGCTGAGATGTGATATTCGCAAAATGCTTTCCGGTTTGAATTTCAATCAGCAGGCTATTGGCGCCATCACCAACCAGGACCACATCCCCATTGTCGCCACCTGCCATCAAACCAGCATAGCTGGAAAGATCAAGGCCAGCAGAGGCCACTGCCTGATTATGACAGGCAGTGCATAGGGCAAATATGGGTTCGATAATCGCTGCATAAGTTGGCGGTCCAGCAGAGGACGCAGGAGCCGCAACCGGTGTCGGCACAGGCGTGGGCAATTGATCCGCAAGGATTTCACGCAACCCGGGGGCGTCAAATCCGGTAAAGTCAATTACACTGCCATGGCAGGCGCTGTTTGAACAAAAAGACGTATTGCTGGTTCCACCAACATCTTCTGTTGTATGACAACTGGCGCAGGTCTGATCAAATGTCTCATTATGCAAACTGATCCAATTGGTGTTCAAATGGGATTCAGGCTCAACGCCACGATTCATATTGATATTCGCCAGAAAATCATTCGGACCAACAACGACGGGGATGGAATGGCACAGATTGCATTCCAGGCGAACAGCCTCTGCCTTTTCGTTCAAATGTTTGCCATCGTGGCAGCGGAAGCAGCCTGGGGTATTGGTATGCCCCATATTACTGGCATGTGAGTCCCAGTCAACTTCTTGCTCAATAAAAACCGAGTCTGTGTAGACTTGCCGGATCTCTTCAACCGCAGTCTCAATCTTCCCCTTATTAGCAGCATAATAATCAGAGTGATTTTCTTTGTAGTAATCTGTCAAACTGGCGATCCCAGCCAATCCTTCTTCCTGCGTAGCATAGTCGCCGCTGAGAACTTCCACACCCTTATTGTGAATATTGGGGATCTTACTGTCAACCACCATGCGCATCAGGACAGCATCCATTGATTCGCTGGGCGTATAAATGCGATGCGAAATCCGATTGTGGCAGGTGATGCAATCCATTTTTTTGAGCTCGCTATCTTTAAAGAAGGTTGAGTCGTAATCTGACTCAATATCAATATATTCGTCAAAGCTGCCATCTTCGCCTACCACACGAACATAGGGGATGCTCTGCTCACGGGAATCTGCGGCATAATAGAAAACATCGTTTTCGATATGCCAGTGAATACCGCGACCTAAACCTTCACGCTCTGAACCGCCTCCCGTTTTCAAAACAAGATAAATGCTTGAAGGAGTGTTGCTTTCATCATCATCAAAATGATTGATCTTTCTTAATGAATCATCCGAGAATTTGCTGGGGGAATGGCATTGTTCGCAAGAGAAGCTGGACGGGCGCATATTATTTGCATATATGGGATATTCGTAGGTTGTAAAAGCCAACGCGATAATATGTTTAATATCCCCGGCCTTGCGCCAAATTTGGCTGCCTATAAATGCCTCACCAATATGACACTCTACACAAGCAACCTCAGCGTGAGGTGAGACCTGATAAGCAGCATATTCAGGAGGCATGGTGTGACATGACTCGCCACAGAAGGGTGAGGAGTTTGTATACTCCCATCCATAGGCACCGCCAATCAGCAATATTACAGTAAATACCCCCAGGATTGCATAGGGCAGGATGATCATCCAACGGGGCGAACCGTCTGGCGGAAAGAAGAATTTTTTTACGAGGGCTCTTATTTTTGTCATACTATTTTCCTTTGGCAAATCGGACAAACTATTAAAACGAATACGCCAATTTAGGCGCGGATTGTGATAATAACCTTAAAAACTATTAACAGTCAAGATAAAAATTTATAAAAGTAACTTTCTGCATTCTAATCTAATTACAACAGCAGAGAGGAGGCGTCGCCTCCTCTCTGTTTCGAGCTATTACAAACATTCGTGTTAGAACAAAACTATCCTAGATAAATATTATATTTCTAGGGGCTTGCGGGACGATCGTGATAACCGTAAGCTTTTTCGATCAGTTCTTCGTCGGTCTTGACAGTCGCGGAACCACCATCAACATGGCAACTGCGGCAAGCAAAATTGAGACCAAGTTCGGACAGAGCATTCTTGCCATCTTCGGTGAATTGTCCGATCTGGGTGGGGTTGATAGCCATCAGGTGGGTGCGGATATCGCCAGTGAACATATCGATATTACCAACAGCGCTCTTGGTTACCCGCGGCATATGGCAGGAAATACATTCTGCTGCGGCCGGGTGAATGGCTGAATCCTGGTAAGCAGCCTCATTGAAGTGGCAGTTTTCGCAGGAAGTGCGGGTAACATCAACGGAAGCATCTTCTGCATTCGCTTTGCGGAGGGCAATCACGCCAGTGTGCGGATCATGGCAGACTACACAGTTGATGGTAATGTGTTTGCTCTGGAAGAGTTCTTCGTATTGCTCATGGTGTTTAATGAAACCACCACCTGAATCTACATCTTCAGAACCACCACGGAGGTGACACTCACCACAGAGAGCGGAATCGCGCTCGATATCAAGTGCTACGCCGCGGGGATCAGCAGCATGCAAGCTACCAGGACCATGGCATTCTTCACATTGAATTCCGGGCTCTGCCCAGGAACCAACGATACCAGGCATTCCCTCAGTGGGGGTATTGGGATCGTAGCCAGTGGTATGACAGCTACCGCAATCATATTTATGCTCTTCGCCAGGATGATAGGCTGCAGAGCTAGCCTCTTCTTTGCCTGGAACATTAGGATTGGCAAAGTTGAACTGACCGATATAGTCGGTATTTCCATCGCCACGGGCTCCGGGAACGCCGGTAATGACATAGCCTTCATTATCAACAAAGCGATATTTCCAGTTATAGCCACCGATGACATAGGAAATGTCGTCCCAGGTGTAACCTTCGGGAAGTTCAGTCACTTCGGTGAAGGGATATTCCGGGGGCTGACCGTCAACAACGGGGTTCAGCTTATAGGGGTGACCGGATTTCATGAAGACATCGTAGGTATCAGTGTGGCATTCACCACAGGCAGCGGAGCTGATATATTCAGCACCAGTGCCAGCAGCAGCCATTGCAGCTTCGCCAGCGGGGCCTTCAGGGCCGGCAGGGCCAGCAGGACCTTCAGGGCCTTCAGGACCAGCACATGATGCTGTGGCAAGAGCCAGTAACAACAGGCCGATCAAAATTAATGTTTTTCTAGACATTGTTTTTCTCCTCAAACATTTTTGAACTTTCTTCGAATTTCTAGCAATCTAAAGCACGAATATTTGTATTACTTCAATACACCTCTTATCTTTTTGGGTGTATTACCCCAATATCTAATCTTTATTGGGGACATTACCCAATATAATATCCCCAATAAAGATTAAAATAAAGTGAGAATACGCACAAGTTTTGTGCCAAATGTCACATGTAATGATTACAAAAACAATATTGAACCCAACCTGATTGCGGTAAAATACACAATACCATGCTTGGTCAAGAATATTCCCTCCTTTCGTTTATCATTTACTTCATTTACGGTCTGGCATTTTTTGTCATGGGAGTGGCACTATTATTAGAAACCAGCCGCTCCCCATCCCTGGCGGAAGTGAATCTGCTTTGGCCCCTGGCTATTTTCGGGATTATTCACGGCATGCATGAATGGGTGGAATTCTTTATGGAGCAAGCTTTATGGATGGGGGCAGAAATCTCAAATACGATTGCCTGGGTACGCCTAATATTGCTGGGAATATCCTTCTTATCCCTGATGATCTATGGCATTCAGGCCAGCAATTTGCACAAGAGAAAAACGATCCTCCGTCTCAGGCTTCAAATTGCAGTTCTGAGCATCTATCTCCTGGCGATCATCTTCAATACAATAATTACTTATAATGCTGTCCAGGCTGAACATCTGGTGCTGACCAACAATCTATTGCGATACTTAATCGCTGTCCCTGCGGCAGTACTTGCTTCCGTTGGCTTGCGCAGGCAAGCCAAAGAAGCGCAACAAGACGACCGTAACCAGTTGGTTGCAAACCTGAATTGGGCAGCTTTTGGTTTTGGCATTTATGGCTTAAGCCAACTGTTTGTATCGCCACTTGCCACCTTCCCCGCTCGATATATTAACAGCCAGGCTTTTTTTTATCTTACGGGAATCCCGCTTGAAGCCGTACGCTCATTTGCAGCGCTGATGATCACAGTAGGATTGGTGCGTGCTATTCAAGCCATCGAAATTGAAAGGCAAGAGCAGCTTTCAAGTGTACAGGAAGCTCGTGTTCAGGCATTGGAACAGGTCCAGGGGGAATTGGCTGCCCGCGAAGAGTTGCGTCGCGAATTACTCCGACACACTGTTCAGGCGCAAGAGGATGAGCGTGCTCGCATCTCCCGTGAACTGCATGATGAAACCGCACAGGTTCTCTCTGCATTTTCATTGGAATTGGCAGCGCTGAGTCATAGATTGGATGAGGAAAGCGGCGACCTTCTCCCGAGGCTTGCTCATTTGCAAAACCTGAGCAAGGATATGTCTCAGGGCATCTACCGTTTGGTACACGATCTGCGCCCGGCACAACTCGATGACTTTGGCTTGGTTCCGGCCCTCCAGAATTTGATCGGACGAGAGTGCTGCCAGATGGAACTGGATGTCTCCTTAAATGTGGAAGGTACATCACAACGAGTGGATCCGCTTATTGAAACCGTGCTTTTCCGGGTAGCACAATCAGCACTTAGAAACGTATCACTCCATGCAGAAACAGAAAAAGCTGAGGTCAAAATTTGTTTCGCTGAAGATTCGGTCACCCTCGATATCCAGGATAATGGTATCGGATTTGATCCTGCGGTCCCCTTTATCCCGCCCAGTGGTTGGGGGTTGGCAGGAATGCGTGAACGTGTTGAATCTGTAGACGGTCAATTTCAATTAGATTCGTCCCCCGGTAAAGGCACAACCATAAAAATTACGATCCCCTGTGCCACCACACATACAAAAGACGAGGAGCAAGCCCAATGAATAATTCTATCCGTGTAATGCTGGTGGATGATCACGATGTCATCCGTTTTGGATTAAAATCTTTTTTGGATACCCAAGATGGGATTGACGTTGTTGCAGAGGCTAGCAATGGTGAAGAAGCGATCAGCTTTGCAATAGAAACCCAACCAGATGTAATTCTCATGGACATCAGTATGCCTGGTATGGATGGCATGGAAGCCACTCGCCAAATAAAAACGCGCTGTCCGAACTGCCTTGTGTTGGCGCTGACAGTCCACGAAGATAAGGAATATTTTATCCAAATGCTGGCAGCGGGCGCATCGGGTTATATCACCAAACAAGCCGCATCTGACGAGCTGGTTTTAGCTATCGAAACAATTGCTCAGGGCCATGTATATTTGCAACCAGCCCTCGCCCGTTGGCTGCTGGATGATTATCAGCGCCTGAGTAACAAGTTCCCTACTGACCTAAATAAGATTAGCGGGGAGAATACTCACCTGGGCGATCTGGATGTACTCAGCCAACGCGAGCGTCAGGTTCTGGAAATGGTGGCAGATGGACATAATAATACTTATATCGGTGAGGCTTTGGGCCTCAGCCCAAAAACCATCGCTCGTCATCGTGAGCGGATCATGAATAAACTCAATATGCACTCTCGGACTGAATTGGTCAAGTTTGCAATTCGAACGGGATTGATCCAAC
>NZ_CEYOSI010000186.1:0-7375 GCF_982879505.1 Candidatus Desulfolinea nitratireducens | reverse complement strand
TCATCTATGCAATAACCTTTTTCTCTCGCAAGGTCTCTACTTCTTTTTTTTCATATCCCAGCTCCGCAAGAATGGCATCTGTATGCTCACCAAGCAATGGAGGTGGAATTTCTTGTGATGCACGGGTCCCATCTATGCTTACCGGAGAATCGATCAGGCGCAACTCTGGAATCAAAGGATGCGGAAAGGCTTTCAGCAATCCCAGGGCCTGGAGTTGTTCCTCCTGGACGAGATCGGCCACTGAATGGATGCGACTGCAGGGAATAGATCGGGCCCGTAGAGCCTCCTCCCATTTTACAGCCGTGCGTGTTTGGAAACGATCGATGATCAGCCTGCGCAACTCAGCCCTGTTTTTTACGCGCATTGGGTTGGTCGCGAAACGCTCATCTGCTGCAAGCTCAGGGATTTCCAACTCTTCTACAAATCTTTGAAAAAGATTGTCATTTCCGGCACAAACCAACAGCCCTTCATCTGAGGCCGGGTAGACCTCATAGGGAGCAAGCCAGGGTGTGCCCGTTCCACAGCGGACGGGGGTTTCCCCGGTCGCCAAATTACTCGTGATGTGATAATTCATCCACCAGGAGGCTGTTTCAAAGAGGCTGGTTTCCACGAGGCAACCCTGCCCGGAAATTTGTCTTCTTATCACAGCAGACAGAATTCCCATAACTGCCCACATCCCGGAACCGAGATCATTTACAGCAATGGGAAGTCGCACCGGAGGTTGATCAGGTTCGCCTGTCATATCCATTATCCCAGTAGAAGCCTGGAGGATCGGATCATATCCCGGGCTATTCCGCAGTGGACCTGTATTTCCATACGCGGAGATTGAGCAGTAAATTAAGCCAGGGTTTTTTTCTTTAAGCCCTTCATAACCAAGACCACGTTTTTCCAGTGAACCGGGTCTAAAGCTTTCCACCAGAATATCTGCCTGCAAAGCCAGCTTTTGGACGATTTTTACCCCCTCAGGCGCATTGATATCAATCGCCATACTGCGCTTATTTCGGTTGGCGCTTAAAAAGGTGGTGCTTTCACCGTGCCAGGTAGGAGGTGACCAACTGCGCGTATCATCTCCATACCCGGGACGCTCAACCTTGATGACATCTGCCCCCATATCACCAAGGATCATTGTGCAATATGGTCCTGCGAGATTCCGTGTCAGGTCTAAAACACGGAGACCTCGCAGGGATGCTCCCATTCCTGCGTCAAAAGTCATAGTTCTATTCCGCTCTTTTATTTATGCCCGCTGATCTCTCTTTTTATAGAATCATCTTTGTCAGCCCTGTCCACAATCTGTCTCAGTTCTTGTTTTACGCTCTCAGACATCGGCTCTGGTTTATGGTTTTCAAGGATCCAGGTGATGGCTTCGCGGGCAACATCTTTGGGATCGCGCCATTTTCGCCCTTCGGGTTTTCCATCATCATAAAGGATCGATTCTTTCGGCCAGGTGGTGCGGTAAAATTTGCCAGTTTCCCGGTGGCTGATATAGCCGCCTTTATGCCCCATTTCTTTGATCATATCAAAGGCAAGTGTCTTGGGATTAACATCAACCCCATCTGTGATTTCGTCAATTACGCGCAGCATTTCGCGATCAAATAATATGCGGGGGTGATCCAGCAGGCTGACGGCCTCATACATTCCGCTCGGGCCGAAGGACATATCAGCACCAGCCATCACGCCCAAAAGGTGGGAATATAGATTCTCATATCCGGCTTGCCAGTTTCCGAGTTCATACTGGCTGCCGCCAAAGGAATGACAGGCAAGGATCGGGATGCCATTGGAATGTGCCATCTGTACCCCGGATACATTGGTCATTTGGGCAACTGCCGATCCCATGAAGTAAGCACCCGTGCGAGGATCAACGATCCCGGGATTGACGGATATATAGTTCCCGACACCCGGATTGATGATCTGGGTTAGCATGATCCCACTCAGGGTTTCAGCCATCGCAATTGTGAGTGCTCCGGCAGGGTATGGCGGGGCTGTGAGGCCCAGGGTTGGCATCGACATAAACCCGACCGGGATACCGTACTCGGCAAAGATCATTGCCGCTTCGATACCGCCTCTATCCTGCGCCAGGGGCTGGATGCAACAAAGCAACTGCGAAAGCACTGGCCGTTCTCTTAGTTTCTCCTCGCTTCCGGATACAGCAATAGCCATTTCAACCGCATAGCGTGCCGAAACCTCATCCATCACTGATTCGGATTCAACATGTTTTTCTGAGTTGGTAAAGCAGGCTTCCAAACCGTGTAAGGGAGAAGTTTCACCTTTATCGCTTGCACTGGCCGAGGGCCACATCAACGAGATGATCGGCAAATAATCAGCAATACGGGCATGGTTGGCGATATCCTCTTTTACGGATAAACGGCGTTCACCAGTACTAAAATCGACAACCCTGGGGGATTCACCACTGCAGTAGAAATATGTTCCCTTGCCATCTCCAACGTGAACATCAAGATCAGGGCGTGCACCCGCCATTGTGTAATTACGCGGTGAGGTTGCGAGATATTTATCGAGCAAATCGGCAGCAATTTTGACAGTTTGTTTTTCAAAATCTACATTTGCGCCCACCTCGGCAAAGATCTTGAGCGCTTTATCGGATGGAAAAACCACGCCAATTTCTTCCAGTACGGTGCGGGTATTTTGGTTGATCTGGCTAATTTCCTGATCGTCGAGAATACTAATCTTTAGTTTGGATTTTATCGGTTTGATACTTGCTTTTCTTTCTTCAAGTTTGATCATTTCAGATATTCCTCTTGTGAACAAATTTATCCAGATTACTTAATCGATAATTGAATTATGCTGGGGCGTCTGCAAGCCTATAGGCAATGTCAACAGCTGAAATCGCATCTTCAGCATAGCCATCCGCACCGATCTGGTCTGCATAGCTCTGGGTGACAGGCGCTCCCCCAACCATAACCTTGACCTGATTCTTAAGGCCAGCTTCGTCCAAAGCCTCGATGATCTTTTTCTGTTGCAACATGGTTGTGGTCAATAATGCTGAAGCTCCCACGATTGTGGCATTATTTTCCTTGACTGCCTCGATAAATTCTGCAGCGGTTTTGTCAACACCAATATCAGTTACCTGGAAACCATTTGCCGAAAGCATAGTTCCGACAAGGGTTTTTCCGATCTCATGAAGATCACCCTCTACCGTGCCGATGACAACCCGGCCAACAACTTCGCGCTCTTGACCCCCAGCGAGAGCAGGTTCAAGGATATCCATGGCAACCTTCATCGTATCAGCACTGATGATCAACTCTGGAAGGTAGTATTCACCGCTGGCAAAGAGTTCCCCGACCTGCTGGATGCCTTTGGTCAGGCCATTGGTGATGCATGCCAGCGGATCGAGCCCTTGATCCAGGGCTTGCCTCGCCAATGCTTCAGCATCATCCGCTTCCCCATCAATGACAGCCTGCGCTAATTTCTTGTACATTTCTTCTGACATTATAAATTCTCCTTTTTAAAAATTGTGTTTTTATATAATATGGCGATCTAATCTGGCATTACCATTGGTGCTTACGCAAAATTTCAATAATGATATCCACTCCTTTACTGGCTTGTTCCCTGGTGATGGTCAAAGGCGGAGCAAAACGAATTGAACTTGCACCGCATTTGGTCAATACGATACCATTTGAACTCATTTCTTTAACCAACGATTTAATAATCTCCCCAGCCGGACTGCCATCAGCATTGATCAGTTCCACGGCAATCATCAAACCTTTACCGCGAATATCACCAATCATTGGTAATTCTTTCTGAGCTTTATGAAAACGCTGCTGGATATAATTTCCCACTTCCACGGCGTTGGGCATTAAATTCTCTTTTTGGATAATCTTCAATGTGGCCGACCCAGCCCGGCAGGCAACAGGGTTACCACCAAAGGTCGTGCCCTGAGCCGCTGGGGGCCAGGCATCCATCAGTTCCGCTTTTGCTAATACCGCGCCTAGCGGCAAGCCGCCTCCCAATGCTTTTGCCATGCAGACCATATCCGGTTCCACATCCCAATGTTCTACAGCGAACATCTTTCCAGTGCGCCCCAACCCGGACTGGACCTCATCGGCGATCAGCAAGATGCCATGACGATCACAAATTTCTCTTAATCCCTGAAGAAAACCATCCGGCGGGATAATGTAGCCGCCTTCGCCCGCGATAGGCTCAATGATGATCGCGGCAAGATCCTCAGGGGGCACAACTGTCTCGAGGGTTTTTTCTATCAAATTCAGGCAGGCCAGACCGCATTTATCAGCTGACTCATGTTTCAATGGGCAGCGGTAGCAATATGGGTATGGTGTGTGGGAGACCCCTGAAAACAAGCCGGTGAGATTACGGCGATAAAGAGTATTGCTGGCAGTTAATGCTGCAGCACCCATGGTACGACCATGGAAACTATCCGTAAAGGCCAGGATCATGGGGCGTTTGGTGATAAAGCGAGCGAGTTTAATGGCCGTTTCCACGGCCTCAGATCCGGAATTTACAAAGATCCCTTTCCCGTTTTTAAGATCGCCTGGAGCGATAGCTTTAAGCGCTTCCATCAATACTACATAAGGTTCCATATAACCGATATGACAGGCGCCGTGAAGCAGGGTGCGTGCTTGTTCAGTAATGGCTTCGACCACTTCCGGATGACAATGGCCTACATTCATCGTGGCGATCCCCGCAACGAAGTCCAGATATTTACGTCCTTCAAAATCGTAAAGATAGACCCCCTCACCCCGCTCAAAGGCAATATCTGTGTACCGATAGATTGTCGAGGCTACGGCAGCATGGTCACGCTCTATGATGCCTGCTGATTTCTTTTCCATCAATTGCTCCTCCTCCTCACTTTGACTAAAACCTATTCATGGATTGCCGGAGTTGCGACTTTAGTCGCTTTCTAAGGGTTAAAGCCCTTACTACCAAGATACTAGGTTTCAAAGACGCTATCCAAATCTTCCTTACTGACATCAAAGACGACGTTATGAGGCGGCAGAGGTTCACGGCTCATCCATTCGGGCAGGCGGTCATCCTGCTTGGTGAATCCTGCTCTTTTGTTGAATTCTCGCTCCAAGAGGAGAGTCTCCTTCCCCAATTCCTGTAGAAAATCATCTCCAACTTCAAATCCATGGATTGAATTAATTAGTTCACCAACGATGCTGTAATCAACACCGATCCCAAATCCAGCCATGATGCAGGCCCCCAGGGAATCGTACCCTGCCATGTTGATCTGGGCGTTGCGAGATACCTCAACCTGACCATTCGGATCGGTGGGTTTAACTTTTGCGCGAATGGTCAGCCCACAGGTGTGGTCAGCCCCCTGAGGGGAGGTAGCATAGGTAACACCCGTCCCTTTGATCGCTCTCGGGTCATAGGCAGGCATTGCCTGACCTTTTGCGACAGGCACTCTTTCCACACCAAAGGCCTTTCCTGTAAATGCTGCCCCGTTCCCCAGGATTCTTCCCAAGGGCGTACCCTCTCGAATTTCCTGAAGCAAGTCGAAAGCACGTTCGCCATCCCCAAAGTCCATCAAACCCGCATCTGCGGCTACTCCCAATGCGGCTCCAATCTCGATGGTATCAATTCCAATATCATTCGCGGCCTGATTTAATTTCGCGATCTTATCCAAATCATTGATCCCAAGGTTTGATCCCATCAGGCCAATGGTTTCATAATCAAGGGGCGAAACAAGTACGGTTTCCCCATCAATATCTCCAACAGTATTGGAGCATTTAATGATACAGCCAGCCATGCAGGCGTGGGTTGTATCACTGACACCGCCTCTTTCCAGCAACATTTCTCGCAATCGATCCCCGCTGATCTTTTCGGCGTCCTCAAAAATACCTGAGGAAAAATTTCTGGTAGGCATTGCACCGATGCCATCACAGAGGCTGACCATCGCAGAAGTTCCATAATCAGCATAAGTTGTCGTCTGCGGGTGGGCCAAGACAGCAGATGTGTATTTTTTTCGCGCCTGCTTGAAAGCGTCAAGATCCTGAATAGGCGGAGAATCTTCTCCTGCTGTGTCAATCACGATTGCCTTAATAAATTTCGATCCCATGACAGCCCCCAACCCGCCGCGAGCAGCTATTCGGGAGGGCACTTTGTCCTTGTCAATATTCTGGATGCCCGAGGACATCATTTTCATTTCGCCCCCAGGGCCAATCAATGCAATGGCAACATCTCCACCATATTTTTCGATCAGCCCCGATGCAGCCTTGTACACTCCCTGCCCAAGAAATGATTTGGCCGAATCAAAGCGAACACCATCCTTGCTGATGTGGATCACGCCCCAGTCAGCATCTTCAGGTCTGTCTTCCAGAATCAACGCCTTAATTCCTAATTTAGTAAGTTCATATCCGGTACGTCCCCCGGCGTTAGATTCTTTGATACCGCCTGTCAGAGGGCTTTTGCCCCCTATTGATATTCGATCAAGACTGGATAGACGATGCCCTGTAAGCAAGCCGGGAGCAAAAATTAACTTGTTTTTTGGACCGAGTGGATCACATTCAGGATCTACCTCATCAAGTAATATTTTTGCGGATAAGCCTCTTCCTCCGAGAGATGCCCAAGACTGCGGTATATCTTCAATTAATGAGGTTTTGGATTTTGTATTTACTCGCCAGATTTTCATCCTGATTCTCCGTTTTAGGGTAGTGGGAAAAACAACCCTTTGTATGTTTATTCTCTACTGAGAGAGAGACGAATGTTGATCGGATTCAATACTCCATTCGTTTAGTGAATAAAGTGTCGTAGAGTCTTTTTCTTTCCTTCCTAATGGGTACAAAATTAATTCTGTACCCATTAGAAAGCTTGCCCCAGGTCCCCAGGATATTCTACAAAATCAGCCTCCGGGGGAATCCACTCATAGGCTGCTCTTACAACACTTGGAACAAGAACTGTTTTTGTTCGCTGAATTTCTGGAATATTGGACAACTTTTGAACAAAATCAAAGGCTTTTTCTCCATCTTTAAATACTGCCTGGACACTTAAATCTTGATCGCCAAATGAATAAGCGATATAGGTGATTTCATGAAATTCCTTAAGCATCTCAGCAACTTTTTCCACTTTATTTAATTCAACTTGGCAATAAATATCTACTGTCATTCGATACTCAAAGCTTTGGCGGTTGATGACCACCGTAGGGAGAATATCCTTTCGTTCCACCATTCGAGTAATACGATGGCGTATTGTTCTTACTGGTACATTTAATTGGCGGGCAATTGCAGAACTAGACATTCGTCCATCTTCTTGGAGAAATAGAATGATTTGACGATCGAGCCTATCTAAAGCGTTTTTCATCGTAAATCCTTTCTAAGTCTGTGAAACCTATACTGCGTCTATGCTATACATGTTTTAGGCATTGTGTTGCCGATACGGCAACACAATGCCTAAATTATAT
>NZ_CEYOSI010000185.1:2266-7376 GCF_982879505.1 Candidatus Desulfolinea nitratireducens | reverse complement strand
TTTGCCTTGGCAATATCAGCTCTAATTTGGACTAATAATTCATCTACCGAAGCGAATTTTTTCTCATCCCGCAAACGGGAAATAAATTCCAGTTTTAGTGACTCTCCATAGATCTCATCTTTAAAATCAAGCAAATGTGTTTCTATGTTGGCCTGCTCTTTGTCGGGGGTGAAGGTGGGACGAATGCCGATATTTGTCACGGCACGGTGCTTCTCGCCATGCAGATAAGCCCAGCAGGCATAGACTCCATTTAAGGGTACAGCTTTTTGTGGAGAGGTTTCGATATTTGCCGTGGGGATATTAATCTTGCGGCCACGTCCGTCGCCATGGATTACGGAGCCACTCAAAGCATAGGGCCGCCCCAAATATTTGATGGCATCACGCACGCGTCCCTCTGCGAGCGCAGCACGTATCCGACTGGAGGAGACCGCCTCATCTCCGGTCACAACCGGACCAAAGGTTTGGACCTTGTATCCAGCCTTCTGCCCCAAAGCCGTTAAATATTCAGCATCACCCTGACGATCTTTTCCCAGTGCGAAGTCGTAGCCGATCAGAAACTTCTCCAGTTTGACTCTCGCCTGGATCTCTGCCATAAATTCTTCTGCTGAAAGAGCAGCAATTCGCTGATTGAAAGGATGTGTCATCAATATATCTACACCCAACCCCTCAATCAGCTCCGCTTTTTCATCAGGCAATGTCAGGTATTTCAAATCCTTGCGTTTCCCCAAAACCACTGCTGGGTGCGGTGAAAAACTTATCACAAGGGCAGAGGCTTTTGCTTCTTTTGCACCTGCTCTAAGATGATTGATAATTTCCTGATGTCCACGATGAACGCCATCAAATACCCCGATCGTAAGCCAAGTTTTTTCCGGTGAAAGTTCTTCGAGGGAACGAAGATGAAGCATAAGATATGATGTTGCCCTCCCCGTTTATAGAGAGGGCTAGCATGATGGATTTACGAGAAAAAGACCTTCTTTGGCTGCCATTCAAGATCGCCAGCTTCACCCTCTTCAAGGTTTAACAACGCAACCAGTTCGCCGGCCGTACTAATACCACGTACCATTCCTGGCTCAGTATCAGGATCGGCTTTAATCCGATGACCATGTCGGACTGTTTCGACCTGATCCGGATCCAACTCCACAAAAGGCCAATCAGTAAGGGACTCGGCTGCAGGGATCAAATATTTATACCAATCACCAGCATCGAAGGCTTCTTTCAGTTTGCGCAGTGGTACAGAATCACGCAGGGAGAAACGTCCATTTTTTGTGCGGCGCAAGCCAACCAAATATGCGCCACATCCCAAAACCTCGCCCAGATCATTTGCCAGCGAACGGATATAAGTTCCAGAAGAACAGTGGACATCCACCACAACTTCGGGGGTCGCCCACTCCAGAATCTCCAGGTGGTGTACCTGGATCATGCGAGGTTCCAATTCAACCTCTTCGCCGTTACGCGCCATCTCATAGGCTTTGCGTCCCTTGACCTTAACGGCGGAATAAGGAGGCGGGATTTGCTCAATCTCGCCTTCAAATTTTTTCAACTCAACCTCAAATTGCTCTTCGGTAACATCAATTGCAGTTTCTTCCCGTGTAAAAGAGCCTTCGGCATCGTATGTGTCCGTGGCGGTGCCCATTCGAATGATGGCCTGATAGCGTTTGTCAGAGGCCGAAATATATTCACTCAAGCGGACTGCCGGACCTACCAATATTACCAACACACCTGAAGCGCGCGGATCAAGGGTTCCAGTATGCCCCACGCGACGGATATCTGTTCCTCGTCTGACAATATTGACAACATCATGCGATGTCATCCCGGTCGGTTTATCTATTACCAAAACTCCGGAAATTGCATTTTTTGTATCTTGACTACTCATAGAAATTTCCTCCATTTTTAGCTTTAAAATACAGGATATAAATCCTGTTCTAAAATTGCGTTATTAACTCAGGATTTCACGCGTCGCGCGCAAGACCCTCTGCTTGATCTCATCCAACGAGCCTTTTATTATCGCTCCGGCAGCAGCCCGATGACCTCCGCCACCAAAATCTGCCGCCACTTTTGCTACATCCCACTCTTCACCGCGCACTCGCCAGGAAATTTTAACCGCGCCTTCAGGCTGCTCAACAAAAATAATCGCAACCGGGCTTTTTTCTACTGAAGACAGGATATTGATCAAATCTGCATCATCATTACCAAAATAACCGGCCTCCTTGCGGTCCTCCAGACTTAATGTAGCCCAAACCATTTGTCCATCACGCTCAATATTGGAAAGTCCTGCTCCCCAATACCGGACTGCTTTATAGGAGCGGCTCACCATTGCCTGATAATAAAGATCGGGGAGGTCAATCCCCTTTTCCATCAAAGTCGCAGCCTGACGAAATGCTTTGGGATTCATGTTCATGGTCCGAAAACCGAGCGTGTCAGTAATCAACCCGGTCATTAAAGCAGCTGCAACCGGTTTGGATATCTCCAGCCCCCATTGATCGAGATGTTCAGCCAAAATTGAGGCTGTGGCTACAGAATCTGTTTCCACAAGGTTGATCTCTGCAAAATTTACATTGGTAATATGGTGGTCAATATTTATAGCTGGTACACCAAAAGACCGTAGAACTTCGTGAACTCGGTCGAAATCACCACAATCCACGACAATAAAGGTGTCTATATCTCCCTCTACCTCTTTTTGGATCAAATCACAGCCTTCAAGATGACTGAACGCAGCCGGGACTCCGTCTGGCAAGACCATTTGAACATCTTTGCCCGCATTCTGGAGAGCAAGTCCAAGCCCTAGCAATGAGCCAATGGCATCCCCATCGGGACGGATATGGCTGGTTATAAGAAGTTTGTCGGCTGCCCCCAAGCGCCGTTTGATGGAGGTATTAATAGATTCAGTCATCATTTTTAGATCTCGCATCTTTTTCTTCTCGCCTCGCTTCGTCCTCGCGAATGGAGCCTAATACTTTCTCAATATGATCGGCTTGTTCGGGAGTGGGGTCCCAATGGAATCGAAGGCGGGGAAATGAACGTAATTCCACGCGACCAGATAAAGTCCGACGAATAAATCCGCTGGCGCTTTCAAGGCCGGCAAGAACCTCTTTCGCTCGAGAGGATCCCTCAACCGCGGAAATATAAATATTGGCATAGGCCAGTTCCCGATCAATATTAACATCGGTGATAAAAACTTGTCGCAAGCGCGGATCACTTAACTCGTAAACCAGCATCTCGGAAAGTTCTTTCCTGATGCGATCTGAAATGCGCTGCAAACGGATTTGTGAGGGCATAGTTTATGAAAAATAATACTGCATTTGATAAGTCCAAAGCCCCCTGCGAAAACTTTGAACTCCATTGCATGTGCGTTATTTAGGTAATCGCTTCTTTCTCAATAATATAACACTCAAGAATATCTCCGACCTCAATATCATGGAAATTTTGCAAACCAATACCACATTCGAAGCCATTACGGACTTCGTTAACCCTGTCCTTCTCTTGCTTCAGGGAAGAAACCTCCCCTTCAAAGAGAATATCTTCACCACGTTTCAGGCGCATCTGCGCGTTACGACGAATAACACCATCTCGAACGCGGCATCCCGCGATTTTCCCTAATTTTGAAATCGGGAAAACAGCCAAAACTTCGGCTTTTCCAAGTGATTTTTCAGCGAAAACTGGGTCAAGCATACCCTTGAGGGCTTTTTCAACATCTTCCACAATACGGTAAATAATATTATAAAGGCGAATAGAGACACCCGTATTATCAGCAAGACGGCGTGCTGTTACCTCTGCCTGAACATTGAAACCGATCACAATTGCATCGGATGCAGCTGCCAAAGTGATATCGTTCTCACCAATATTACCTGTTTCGGCATAGAGAATTTTTATCCCGATCTCACCTTCGCCGAGTTTATTCATCTCGCCAACTATGGGAGCAAGGGAGCCTTGTACATCCGCCTTAATGATCAAACGTAATTCTTTTGCTTCACCAGCCTGATAAGCAGCAAAGAGATCTTCCAGCGATGTGCTTTTCTTTGTCCGCTTGGCGGATTTCTGGTCTTCAGCATATTGCTTCACACGAAAACGAGCAATCTTTTCGGCTTCTACAATCTCAAATACTTCCCCTGCGCTGGGGACTTCATTCAGTCCCATTACAAAAGCAGGTGTAGAGGGTGAAGCCTCGTCCACTCTATTATTTCGATAATCAAATATCGCACGCAAGCGTCCATAAGCGCCGCCTGCCACAACAATATCACCCTGTTTCAGGGTTCCATTTTGAATCAGCAAAGTCGCTACTACGCCACGAGCCTTATCCAACTCGGCCTCAATGACTGTACCCACAACATCACCAGCCGGGTTGGCACGGATATCCATATTGTCGGCGACAAGTAAAATTGCTTCAAGTAAATCTTCGATGCCTTCTTTTTTGGTCGCCGAAACAGGAACAACAATCGTATCGCCATCCCATTCATCGGGAACCAATTCATTTTCAGATAATTGCTTTTTGACCAATTCAAGATTTGCGTTAGATTTATCAATTTTATTCAGAGCAACAATGATCGGGACATTCGCAGCCTTGGCATGTGCAATCGCCTCTTTAGTTTGGGGCATCACACCATCGTCAGCTGCCACCACCAAAACAACGATATCAGCACCCTGCGCACCGCGAGCACGCATCGCTGTAAATGCAGCGTGCCCGGGTGTGTCCAGGAATGTGATCGTTTTCCCATCCTGCTCAACCTGATAAGCACCAATATGTTGGGTAATCCCGCCGGCTTCACCAGCCTGTACATCGGTTTGGCGAATCGCGTCAAGCAACGTTGTCTTTCCGTGATCGACATGTCCCAGAATGGTTACCACGGGTGGCCGATCTTCAAGCGAGGCATCATCTTCATCTGCAATTTTTTGCCGCCAAAGTGCCACATCAGCTACGACTTCAGCTTCGTCATCTTCTTCCGTTTCGAGAATCGCCTCAAATCCCATATCGGCAGCCACGATTGCTGCCGAATCGAAATCTATTTGTTGATTAATGCTGGCCATCACCCCATTTGTCATCAAAATTTTGATTACATCAATTGGGCTGGCTTCCATTCGCTCTGCAAGATCACGGACACCAATGCCTGCAGGG
>NZ_CEYOSI010000185.1:0-2256 GCF_982879505.1 Candidatus Desulfolinea nitratireducens | reverse complement strand
CAGGGACCTTAATGATTTTTTGTCCATTATCGCTCATATGCCACCTTTTCCCTATATGATCTCTTCGCTATAACAAAGTCAAATCATATGGTTAGTTTTCTTTGCCATTTTCAACTGGCAGCGTTTTCATAAAATCTTGCAACGCTTCACGCTCTTCTCCCGTCAGATTAGTCCTCAAGGCATTTACCAAGGCACCTTTCAGACCTTTTTCCCAACAGGAAAGGCGATCATGTAAATACGCGCCACGTCCAGATAATTTACTTGTTGTGTCAATTTGCACCCCATCAGGGCTGCGTACAATGCGGATCAATGCTCTTTTCGCCAAAGTCTCACGACATCCGACACAGGTTCTCCGAGGGATATGTCGTCCGCGTTTGGGAGATTTCTTGCTCACTGCAAAAAATTACCAGTCTTCCTCTTCCCACTCATCGGCTTTGCGCTTACGCCGTTTCTGGGCAACAACCTCGCCAAGTTCGGGGTCGAATTCATATTTCACGAATTTCTTCTTTTTCTTCCTTTTCTCTTTGGCGATCTCTTCAGGATCTAGTTCATCATCATTTTCTGAAGAAGAAATCATCTCTGGCTTGAGTGCGAAGATATCATCCATCTTTTCTTCCACAGTCGCAGCTTCAACAGCTTCTACCTCTGCTGCTTCCTCCACCTCAACTTGCTCGGTGTCATCTGCTATCTCTTCACCTTCAGTTTCTACCGCTTCTTCTTCAACATTTTCTTCGACAGCCCCTTCACCTTCAACAATTTCCGGTTCTGGCTCAGGGAAAGTCATGACGGCCAAAACTTCAGTAATATTTTCAATCGCTTTTGGCCCAATCCCCGGTAAGTCAAAAACTTTATCGGGGTCAAGTCGTAAGGCCAGCATTAAATCGCCAACTGTTTCAAACTCGGCTTCATAGAGGATATTGAAAATATGTTCCTTGATATCTGTCTCTGCAAGATTCATAGCGAAGGCCACTGGTGGAATATCCGCCCGGGCAGCCTCTATTCGTTCTTGTTCCTCTTTAGCTGCCTCAGCCTGGACTTCGATGGTGCGACGTTCGACCCCATCCATAAATGTGGACAAAATCTGATACTCTTCCGGTGAAAGCGATCGACCTTCTGATTTCTTGGACAGGAGTGCCTCAATCGCAGGTGCTTCTTCCACCGCGGAGGGCAGCATTTCCGCCAGTTCAGGATCATTTTGCAACTTATTCAAAGAATCCGCGGTTGCCTCAACCAAACTCTTAATATCAATACGCCAACCGGTAAGTTTCGCGGCGAGACGGGCATTTTGTCCATCACGACCGATTGCGAGGCTGAGCTGATCTTCTGTTACAACCACGGTCGCTGTACGCGCTGCGCCGGGTTTTTCATTTAAATAAACGCCTGTCACACGTGCCGGGCTGATCGCCTTCGAAATATAGGCAATTTGATCAGGATTCCATTCAATAATATCTATCTTCTCATTATGCAGTTCGCGCACAATATTCTGGATACGCACACCGCGGATTCCTACACATGCGCCGACGGGATCGATTCCCTCTTGCATCGCAAAAACAGCTACTTTTGCACGGCGTCCTGGTTCGCGGGCAATCCCGCGGATCTCAACTACCCCATGGTAAATTTCGGGCACTTCGTTTTCAAGCATACGCCGCAGGAAACTGCCATGCCCACGTGAAAGTATGATCTGTGGCCCACGCGGCGAATCTTTTACTTCCAATACCACTGTGCGGATGCGGTCATGAACGCGGAAACGCTCACCAGGAATCTTTTGGTTATTCGGGATCGTGCCTTCCGCTTTCATATCCAGGCCAACGGTTACCCCATGTCGTCCACCGGATGCCTGTACGACACCGCTGACGATCTCACCGATCTGGCGTTCGAAAAACTCCGCCTGTACGGAACGTTCTGCTTCACGGATCCGCTGTTGAATGACCTGTCGTGCTGTTTGTGCGGCAACACGCCCAAAATTCGCCGGCGTAGATTCGACCAATGCCATCCCACCCAGCTCAGCTTCCTCGTCAAACTTTAGCGCATTTTCCAACGTTGTTTCGGTGCGTTCATCCTGAACGTCTTCGACAATCTCTTTTTCTGCAAAAATCGTCACGTCACCAGTTTCGAGATCAATCTTGCCAACAACTTCCTGCGCACTGGAAGCATTTACCGCGCGTCTATAGGCCGAAGCCATCGCAGTCTCGATCGCTTCCACAATTATTTCTTTTGGAAGTTGCTTTTCTTCCAAAACATCACTAAAGGCTTTGC
>NZ_CEYOSI010000184.1:0-7482 GCF_982879505.1 Candidatus Desulfolinea nitratireducens | reverse complement strand
AACCGCTCACGGTCGTTGGCTGGTTGTTAAAGAGCTAGTTTTTTCACGAGAGTCACATATATTTCTCATATAATCTGGGGTTGTCATATTTAGATTTTTCTAATACCCTCGTGATATGCTCATAATACTGTCATCATTGTAAAACTACATTTTGGAGATACCAATGAATAAAATCTTTCGCTACATCATAATCGGTATGGTTATCGGTGTGTTGCTGGTTTCGGTCTTTTCCGGCGGTCTCGCAGCTGGTTATTTAATAAAAGAAAATGTCCCCGCAGATTTGCTGTCTTTAGCAACTGCGCCGACGCCCATGCCCGAAACCACCGAAGCGACCCCCGACGAACTCACAACCCTCTTTACCCCCTTCTGGGAGGCCTGGCAAATCGTCCATGACGACTACGTAGATCAACCCGTCGATGATCTGAAATTGATGCAGGGTGCCATTAGCGGGATGCTCGATTCTCTTGGTGATGAACATACCTCTTATATGGATCCGCATGTCTATACCCAGGCTACCAGTAGTATGGAAGGCTCCTATGATGGAATCGGCGCATGGGTTGATTCGACTGGCGATTACCTTGCCATTGTCAGTCCAATGCCCGGATCTCCCGCTGAGGAGGTTGGACTGAAACCTGGCGACCTGGTTATCGCGATTGACGGCGAAGATATGACCGGCATCGATGGCGATCTTGTTATCCGAAAAGTGCTGGGGGAAGCGGGTACAACGGTAGAGCTTACAATTCGCAGAAAAGGTGAATCGGAGCCTCTCAAGTTCAATGTCACGCGCGCTCATATCACTATTCCCAGTGTAGAAGGTGAATTGCTTGAAGGCAATATCGGCTATGTCCGAATCTTCACCTTTGGGACCAATACCACTCCGGAATTGCGTGCCACGCTCGAAGATCTCCTTGATGAGGGTGCAGAAGGTTTTATCGTTGATTTTCGTAATAACGGCGGTGGGCTTCTGGTTACAGCCATTCAAGTTGCCTCAGAATTTATCCCCGGGGGTGAAGTTGTCCTTTATGAACAATATGGCGATGGGACCCGGGATACGCATAAGGCTTCCAGGGGCGGTTTGGCGACCGACCTTCCGCTTATTCTGTTGATGAATGAGGGATCGGCCTCTGCCTCTGAAGTGGTTGCGGGTGCCATTCAAGACCTCGGCCGTGGACAATTGGTTGGCGTTACCTCCTTTGGCAAAGGATCGGTCCAGAACTGGATTCCGCTTAATAACGATCAGGGTGCTGTGCGTGTTACCATTGCCAAATGGCTTACGCCGGACGAACGCACCATCCATGGTGTCGGCTTAAAACCCAATGTGGTCATTGAGATAACGGATGAAGATATTGAAGCCGAACGTGACCCACAAAGAGATAAAGCTGTAGAACTAATGCTGGAGCTCCTTGGCGCAGAATAAAACTTTGATATCTTTTCTGCGTAAATAAGTTAAGTTCCTCATTGAAATTCAGGAGATAACGATGTTTTTCAACCCCACTTATTGGCTTTATATGGCCCCCGGCCTATTGCTGGTGATGTTCACTTCATGGTATGTCAAGGCTGCCTACAAAAAATGGAGCCGGGTTCCGGCAAGCAGCCGCATGAACGGGAACCAGGCCGCCCAGAGATTGATCAACGCAGGCGGACTCTATGATGTGCAAATCGAAGGTGTTCGCGGTGAAATGACCGATCACTACGACCCGCGCTCAAAGACTTTACGTCTCTCGCAAGGTGTGGCACAGGGCGCATCGGTTGCCTCGCTGGCGATTGCTGCTCACGAACTGGGACATGCACAACAAGATGCTGAAGGATACTTTCCCTTGCAGATACGCTCCGCGATGGTGCCGATGGTTAATATCGGCTCCAACCTTGGCTGGATTCTGATCATGGCCGGACTCTTATTGAATTGGATCAATGTCGCCTGGCTGGGTGTGGCCTTTTTTGCAGGTGGTGCCCTCTTTGCCTTGATGACCTTGCCTGTTGAATTCAATGCCTCCGCCCGTGCCAAACGTCTCCTTGCTGAAACTGGTATTATTCAAACCGGGGAAGAACGACGTGGTGTGAATAACGTCCTCAATGCGGCGGCGCTGACTTACGTTGCGGCATTGGTCACATCTCTCCTGCAATTGCTTTACTATGCCAGCTTGCTCACTGGACGGCGACGCAGATAAATCTGTCAAAGCAGAAAAGAAGCTTAAACCTCCCGCCGTTTGGCAGGAGGTTTTTTTCTCCCCTATTTCCTGGGTAAGGTGTTTCAACGGTACCTCGTCTTTTGATATAGGAAATTAAGTAGAATATTTATCTGAAGGAGTTTTCAGAATGAAAGTATCAGAAATTAAATTAGAACCAACCATTGCCAATCGGCGCAGCCCACGCGCTTTTGACCCTGATCGGGGGATCAGCAAAGACACAATTATCCACCTGTTGGAGGCGGCTCGCTGGGCGCCTTCCTCAAGCAACTCCCAGCCCTGGCGTTTTATTCTTGGGCAAAAAGGCGATGAAACCCATCAAAAAATTGCAGCCTCGCTTTCAGAGGGTAATCGGATTTGGGCGGAAAATGCGCCCTTGTTGATCCTTGCAGTCACCCAGGAAGAGGGGGAGCGCGGAATCCAACGATATGCCTGGCATGATCTGGGGCTTGCCACAGCGCAGATGATCGTCCAGGCCTCAGCGATGGACCTCTACGCTCACGTGATGGCCGGCTTTTCCAAGGATCAGGCTCAAGCGGCATTTGATATCCCCGATGAATATGCGCCACTTACTGTGATCGCTTTTGGTTACCTGGGAGATATATCCGGTCTTCCGGAAAAGCTGCAAGAAAGAGAAAGCGCACCGCGTATTCGCAAGCCCCTTGAAGAAATCGCATTTCAAGGCAGTTGGGAAGAACCTTTGGCATAAGGTTTAGAAAAACAAGTAGGTCAAAAGTCTCTCGTGGAATTATGGGAGACTTTTTCTTTTCTCGCAAAAACTTCCTTCCATTTCTGTATCATCGTTGCTAAAAAACCTTTATAATTCCCCTCATGAAATCACAAGATATCCTCCCGGTTATTCTGTCTGTTGTCATTATCATAATCGTAGCGATCCTCGAGAAGCAGAGTAAGGTTATCGCAGCGATTACTGCCACGATGCCTCTGACTGCTGCGCTCGCATTATGGATTGTCTACACCTCTGCCAGTGGCGATAAAACTGCAACATCCCAATTCAGTCTGAGTATGATCTTTGGATTTATTCCAACATTTTTTTTCATGGTTGCTGCCTGGATCGCCTCCCGTGCCGGGATGAAACTCAGCGGAATATTATTATCAGGATATGGTGTGTGGGCGATTGGTGCAGTGAGCGTTTTTCTACTGCGGAAAACCCTGGGTTTAGGATGAAAAAGGGCGGCCATTTGGCCGCCTCTCTACAAAATACTTGCCAAAATCTACTTGATCCATTCGATCAAATCACCAATATTAGCAAGTAAAAAAGCAAGCACAGGCAAGAGCAAAGAATTCAGGAAATTCAATCCAGACCGGAAATTCAACGCTGAATTGGGAGTATTCTTAATACGGTCGTGATGATCCATTAATCTTTCCAGGCGTTCCAGGGTTTCCTTTTGGGGGATATCATCAATTGCGTAAAGCGATTCAATTTTTGTTTGCACCTCATTCAGAACATCCCATTTTGCCTTTGAGATTACGTCAGAAATATGCATTTGTCCTGCCGCATAGAGCAGTACAGTTGGCGCCCAGACAAAAACAGCAAAGACAACAGCGGCGTCCAGGTTCATATTCACATCCAAAACATTGATCTCGGTCAAGCCAATGGTCAAAAGAACAATATAAGCGATGGTGATATACATGATCGAAGTCAATAGCTTTGAAAGACGCCCGATTACTTCTGAGCTGCTAGGGTCGGTAGTATATAGATCAAATTTGTAGCGGCTAAGACGGGAAGGTAATTCGACGTAAAAAGGAAGCAAGTAATATGCCACCCAGACAGATTGAATACAAGCCAATACAACGACGACGATTGGGCCAATATGCATAGTAGCTGAAGTATTTATCTGCCAGTTTTTATATAGAATAAAAGCCAGCCCCGGTCCAAATATCAGACCAACCAATAAGGGTTTCCAGGCGATAAAATTACTCTCCAGCCAGTTTCCCAAATCATCTGCATCTGCTGCCGATTGAACTTTCTCTAAGATTGGCCCACGAAAGGTTTTTAGAAAAAGGCGCATATTGGCTTTGCTGGCGACAAGGGCCAAAGCACCCGCCCCTGCTGCCCATATACTTAGCCATAACTCTTCTTCAGAGAGAGATTCCTGCAAAATCAGGGAGGTTAGCCAGCCAACCAAAAAAGTTAGGAGCATGATGATCAGTCCATTCACCCAATAAGATGGTATCTCGTCGTTTTCTGCTGTTGCGTCTTTAGGCAAGAAGGATTCTCTTTTTGTCTTCGGAAATCTGGTCAGATTGCGTGCCAAAGCGCCCACACCGTCCAATAAATACTCAGGCAATGAACGATAACCCTGCATTTTCCTCCTGATCTTTTCCCTGGTATTGCTAAGCGCTTGTTCATCCATTTCTGCCTCCTCAATCGTCTCATACAGTATAGGATAATTTTACTCCGAATTCAAATCCTTTTTGACTGGGATTCCACGATAGAATAACGGTATGGGATTATCTGACCTCATCTCCCGCTGGCGTACGGACCCGGAAACTGCTCCCAATATTTCAACGTGGCGCACAACCCCAGCCCGTCCCGCCAAACGGGCACCCTTCCCTGAAGATCTACCACCTGCACTTGCAGATGCTCTGCGAGAACGCGGGATCGACTCACTCTACAGCCACCAGGCCGCCGCGTGGAAATATGCTCGTGCGGGGAAAAATATCGTTTTGGCAACCAGTACCGCCTCTGGCAAAACCCTGGCCTATAATCTGCCTGTATTGGCTACATTGGACGCAAACCCGGAAGCTCGTGCCATCTATCTTTTCCCCACGAAGGCATTAACCCAGGACCAACTGGATAACCTTCAAACCTTCCAACTACCCAATATTCACCCTGTTATTTACGATGGTGACACACCTAAATCCAAGCGTCCAGTGATTCGCAAAAACGCACACATCCTGCTCTCCAACCCGGATATGCTCCACACGGGCATCCTGCCTCACCACACCAAATGGGAGGAATTCTTCAGCAACCTGCGTTTTGTCGTCATCGACGAGATGCATACTTATAGAGGTGTCTTTGGCTCGCATGTCGCCAACGTCATCCGCCGCCTGAAGAGAATCGCAGCTTTTTATGGCGCTACGCCTCAATTCATTCTCACCTCTGCAACCATTGGAAATCCCGCTGAACTGGCGGAAAATCTGATCGAAGCCCCGGTTGAATTGATCGATGATGATGGCTCCGCACAGGGGGAACGCCACTTTCTGGTTTACAACCCGCCTGTCATTGACCCGGCCTTGGGACTGCGCAAAAATTCCTTGATCGAATCTGTCCGCCTGGCGGGCGATTTGCTCAGGGATGATCTTCAATCGGTCGTTTTTGCAAAATCACGCCGAAGTGTGGAAATTATCCTGACGCACCTCCGCTCTCTGGCCCCCACCTTTCATCCTCCCCCGCAGGCGGGGGAGGACCGAGGAGGGGGCATAAGGGGTTACCGTTCAGGCTACCTGCCCTCTCAACGCCGTGAAATTGAAAAAGGTCTTCGGAATGGGGATGTGAACCTCGTCGTGGCGACCAACGCCCTTGAACTGGGCATTGATATCGGCGGACTGGAGGCAGCCCTGCTGGTCGGTTACCCGGGCGGGATCGCGTCAACCTGGCAGCAGGCCGGAAGGGCCGGACGCGGCGATACGCCCGCTGTGGCGATCCTGGTTGCTTCGCCCAGCCCCCTTGATCAATTCCTTGCTCACCATCCCGAATATTTTTTCGCCCGCTCACCGGAGCAGGCGCTGGTCAACCCCGATCATCTGCTGATCCTGCTCAACCATTTGCGCTGCGCGGCCTTCGAATTGCCCTTCAAAGAGGGTGATGGTTTCGGATGCCTTCCAACTGAGACAACCTCCGAGTTCCTCGATTTTCTCGTCAGCGGGGGCGAGTTGCACGCCTCCGGGCAGAAATATTTCTGGATGGCCGATTCCTATCCGGCGGCGAGCGTTTCGCTCCGTTCTGCATCTCCGGAAAACATCGTTCTGCAAATTGAGGATGGCGGCCCACCGCGCGCTTTAGGCGAAGTCGATCTTGGCTCAGCCCCCTGGATGGTGCATCCGCGCGCCGTCTATTTGCACGAAGCCCAACAATATTTTGTGCAGGATCTCAATCTTGAGCAAAATGTGGCTACGCTGATTCCCGTCGCGCTGGATTATTACACCCAGCCCCAGCGTCAGACCGAAATCACCCTTTTATCACAATTAGAAAGTTCCCCTCTCCCGCGTTCGGGAGAGGGGTTAGGGGTGAGGGCAGATACGGCCTATGGTGAATTGCTGGTAACCGAGCAGGTGACCGGTTTCCGCAAGCGCAGTTGGGAGACCGGTGAAAATCTGGGGGATGAGCTGCTGGATCTGCCGTCGAATGATTTCCAGACGACCGGCTACTGGCTGGCGCTGGACGATAAAACGACCGCAACGCTGCGGGATGCCGGAGCCTGGTCTAACGATACAAATAAGTATGGCCCCGATTGGGCGCAGATCCGCGCGGCTGTCCGTGAACGGGATAGTTTCACCTGTCAGGTTTGTGGCCTGGTGGAGGATGGTCGCCAGCACGATGTCCATCATAAGATCCCCTTCCGCAATTTCGCCGAACGTGATGACGCCAACCGTTTGGAGAATCTGGTCACGCTTTGCCGCACCTGTCATCGTCAGGCGGAGCAAAATGTACGCATGCGTTCGGGTTTATCCGGGCTTGCTACCGTTTTGGGACACCTTGCCCCGCTTTATCTGATGACCGATAGCCGTGACCTGGGTGTTTTCGCCGACCCGGCCTGGACAGCCGCCCAGGGCAAACCCTCGGTGGTGCTCTACGATCAGGTTCCGGCAGGGATCGGATTTAGCCAGAAGCTTTTTGAGATGCAGGAAACCCTGCTCGCCAGCGCGCTGCAACTGGTGCAGGAGTGCAGATGCAAGGATGGCTGCCCATCGTGTACGGGCCCCGGCGGAGAGAATGGCAGCGGCGGGAAACGGGAGACATTGGCTATTTTGAGGGAGTTGGTGAGGTGAAAGATTTTCGTCAGAACAATACCCGCAGTGCATTGCCCAACCCGAACTGCAACGCACTCGGCAGAGTACAATGCGCTAGCGGGTCTAGTGAAACCACAGCATGGGTATAATTCGATACTTTTAGCGGGGCTTGAAAAACCAAACGAAGGGTATTAATTGGCGAAAATTTTTTTGGTAATCCGAACTGCAACGCACTTTCCGCTTCGCTTCAAGTGCAATGCAGTTCTCGCAAAAAGGAGGAAATATGCCACAGGCACGCCCAGAGTATTTAGAAGGGATTTAT